>NZ_JAYGHV010000142.1:0-20924 GCF_034932145.1 Spirulina sp. 06S082
CTGCCTGTTGCGCCAAATCTCGCGATCCGCTTGGTAAAACACTGGAAACCGTAATTAATCCTCGGTTATGAGTGAATCCTTCCGCCAGTTCAATTAAAGACCAACGCTTGCGAGGAATACCCGAGAGGACAAGGACATGAGGCCGCCAATTTTTCGTATCTTCCGCGTGACGAATTTGCAAGATACCCACTCGCAATAATTCCATCCATAACCCGCGTCGTACATCTCCCCATGCTGTCACCAATTCTCGCTGCTGCAACCAGAAATAGATCCCCAAAACGATCGCCGCAGCGACCACCGTTGCGATCGCATTAATGAGAAACATAACTGCCAAACATCCCGCCGCCCCAAGAAGGGAAAAACTCCAATGGACGCGGAAAGTAGGGCGAAAAGAGGGACTTTGCAGCATTCCCTCGATACCTGCGGAGACATTCAACACCAGGTAAGTCGTCAGGAAAAACATGGTTAATACTGGGGCAATTAAATTCAAATCCCCAATACAAACCGCCGCGATCGCCACTCCGAGGGTAACGGCGGTACCAATGCGAGGTTCGTCTCCTTTACCGCTTCCTTGTCCTAAAATACTCATCCAAGAGGGTAAAACTCCATCTCTGGCTAAAGCCTGCAAGACCCGAGGCGCACCCAAAATACTCCCCAGGGCGCTACTCAAGGTTGCCCCCCAGACCCCCCAGAGTATCGTTGGACCCCACAAGGCCATCTGCTTCATAATCAGGGAATCTTCAATTAGCGTGGACGCATCGGCACGCATGGCGAGGATGATAGGCAAACCCATATAAATGAGATAACCGGTTCCCACGGCGGCTAAAGTGCCGATAGGGATAGATTTGGTGGGGTCTCGCAAGTCTCCAGACATGGATACCCCGGCCATAATTCCCGTGACGGCGGGGAAAAAGACGGCAAATACGACCCAAAAAGATTCTCCGTTACTATTCCATAATTCAATTACCGTGGGTTCTACGGGTTTGCCCAAAATTAGAGAAATAAGGGATAGGGCGATCGCCGCCATGATGAAATATTGGGCGCGAATGGCGATACTGGCGGAAGTTAAAGCAAGAACGGCGACTAGAATGGTAGTAATTAGGGCAACATAGGTTTGGTTGAGGGCGGGAAAGGTTTTGACAATACTTTCGGCAAACCCGATGGTATAGAGGGCTACCGATAAAGCCTGGGCAAAATAGAGGGGGATACCCACTGCGCCTCCAGTTTCAATTCCCAGCGATCGGCTGATCATGTAGTAGGCCCCCCCAACCCGAATAACGCGATCGGTGGCGATCGCGCTAACGGAAAGAGAAGTTAAAAACGTAATTGAGGTAGAAAGAGTAACAATCGCAAGGGTTCCGAGTAACCCCACATTGCCAACGACCCAGCCGAAGCGAAGGTACATGATCACCCCTAAAATTGTTAGAACTGAGGGAGTATAAACGCCTCCAAAAGTTCCTAAGCCTGTCTGTTTTGCTTCGGTCATTTCAATGATTAATTATTAATACAATTACCAATTATTTGTGACCTATTTTAGTTTAATTTTAAAGCATTAACGGGAACTTCATCCCAAGATTTTACAATTCGCAGACGGGCGATCCAACCGTCTAATTTTTGTTGTTGAGAAAGATTGTTTTCAAAAGATTCGTGACAAGAGTTTGCTTGTTCCTCATCGCAAGAGGCAATACAAGCATGAATCATACCAGAAGGATCGATTTGTTCGTTTACCCAAATGTTCATAATTAGTTTAATAACTGATTTTCTGTGACCTGTTGCCTCTTCCCTCTTCCCTCTTCAAAGAATTTCTTGCAGAGCAGATTTAACCGTAGGATACTGATAATTAAAACCTAATGCTTCGACTGCTTTCGGTTGCACATTTTGACCTTCTAAAACAACGATCGCGCCATCTCCTAAAATAGCTTCGATCGCAAAACTGGGGACGGGAAGCCAAGAAGGACGATGCAGGACTTCTCCTAATGTGTAACAAAACTTCTCCATGCGAACAGGATTGGGTGATGTAGCATTATAAACTCCTGCTATTTCAGGATGGGTGATCGCTTCTAAAATTAAATTGACGATATCCTCTTGATGAATCCAAGAAAACCATTGTTTCCCACTGCCAATAGAACCTCCCATAAAGAGTTTAAAAGGAGTAATCATTTTGGCGATCGCGCCACCGTTGCCTAAAACAATACCCAATCTCAAGATAACCAAACGAACATTATTTTCCTTTACTTTTTCAGCTTCAGCTTCCCATTTTTGGCAAACTTCCGCGAGAAAATCATCACCCGAGGGGCTATTTTCAGCAAATATTTGCGTTTCGCTGGTGCCATAATAACCAATAGCAGAAGCATTAATTAACACTTGAGGTTTAGGATCGGCTTTGGCGATCGCTTCCACTATTTTTTGTGTCCCGATCTGGCGACTTAAGATAATTTCTTGCTTGCGATCGCTAGTCCAACGTCCTTCCGCAAGCGGTTCTCCTGCTAAATTTACCACAGCATCACAACCTGCAATTTTCTCTTGCCAATCTCCCGATTTTTTGGGAGTATAAGGAACAATTTCTAAAGTTGGGAAAGCAGAATTGGGAAACATTTTCTGGGTGCGTTCTTTATTGCGGGTAAATATTAAAATATTTTCCTTTTTCTCGTTCAGTTTTGCCACCAAACGACTCCCAACAAATCCAGTTCCACCCGTGATTGCAATTTTCATAATCAGTAAGAGATAATCAGTAATCGGTGATGAAAAATAATTTACTCCTCATCTTTGCCTTGATAGGCCATTCCATTTGCTTCGGCATAACGATTGAGAAAGCGCATTAATCTTTCCCAATGATCTTCGCGATCGATGTCTATTTGACATTCTACGCCCATGAGTTCGTCGCTTTCATCTCCCCCGTAACGAATTTTTACCGAACTGGGAGTCACGTTAATTTCTCCTTCAGAATCAACTAATCTTAATGTTCCTGTTGCTTGTTTGGTGTAACTATTGATTATATCTAAGGCATTTAATTGCCGAAAAAACATTAAAACATTGCGAATTCCCGTTTCTTTGCCTTGTCTTAACCTAATATTGGTTAATTCCTCAGAAACTCCTTTAAAAAATTCTATGGATGGCTGGATTTCAGACATGATTCATCCTGGGTAATAAAGAGGGAGAAAGGAAACGAATCAGAGAAAAACCGTTTCCCGTCCCCAATTTTTACGAATAGTTTAACTCTATTCTCCGCCTTGGAGTTTCAGAATAAAAAATCCCAAACCCAAACCGACGAGAATGAGAGAAAATGACAGTAAACCCGCATTGATCATCAGATCGTTAGCACTCATTCGTGATTCTCCTTAAGCGATCGCAATTTTTTTGACTAACAAGCATTGTAAAACACTGAAGTCTCAAAGAAAAATAAAACCGTGAAACCCAAACCCCATCTTGCAATTCCTATAGGAGACCCTGCCGGAATCGGAACGGAGGTGCTACTTAAAGCCTTGGCAGACCCGACAATTCACGAAAAATGCCAAATTTGTCTTTTTGGGACAAAAACGCTGCTAAAGTCTGCTTATCAACATTTACGGGCAAAGGAGATTGAGGATTTAGCCGATCCGGAACAATTTTCTCTCGTGGAGGTGCCTGGCGATCGCGCTGCCATAAAATGGGGTGAAGGAAATGCTGCGAGTGGTGAAGCCAGTTTTGCTTACTTGCAAGCTGCGATCGATCGCACCCTTGGGGGAGAATTTCAAGGCATCGTCACGGCTCCCATTGCCAAATCCCTCTGGAAGGCGGCAGGATATGATTATCCTGGGCAAACTGAAGTCCTTGCGGAGAAAGCGGGATGCGATCGCTACGGGATGCTATTTGTAGCGCGATCGCCTCATAGCGATTATGCGTTAATTGTACTTCTGGCCACAACTCACATTCCGTTAAATCAAGTTCCCGAAACCCTGACCCCAGAGTTATTAGCATGGAAGTTAGATCTGTTAATTCATTGTCTCAAAACCGATTTTGGGGTTGAGAATCCCTGTATTGCCGTCTCTGGCTTAAATCCTCACAGTGGCGAAGGGGGACAATTGGGAACAGAAGAGCAAGAATGGCTCATTCCCTGGCTGGACAAAGAACGGCGCGATCGCCCCAATATGCGACTCCTGGGACCGGTTCCCCCGGATACTCTTTGGGTGCAACCAGGGCGATCGTGGTATGTTGGCACACCTAACCCCGTCCATGCTTATTTGGCTTTGTACCACGATCAAGGACTGATTCCTGTTAAATTAATGGCTTTCGATCGCGCTATTAATACCACCATTGGTTTACCTTTTATTCGCACTTCTCCCGATCACGGCACTGCTTTTGATATTGCGGGACAAGGAATTGCTGATGCTACCAGCATGAAAGCGGCGATCGTATTAGCTGCGGAATTGGCGATGCGAAGAATTTAAAAATTTTTTTACATTACAAACAGGACAAAACTAATCATTGTTAGGTAGATTATCGGGGTCTAACCCCATTGCTTGAAGGCGATCGCGCAATTGCTGCAATGCCGTTTGTGCTTGTTCTTTCTCTTGTCGTTCTCGTTCTGCTTCGGTGGGAATCAACTCCCCAGAAGCATCCTCAAAGCGCAACCACAACCGCTCGAGTCCTTCATGGGTTCCTCGCCATAACCTCAACCCCAATCCCAACTCTACCAACCCCAAGCGATCGCCGTCGAGTTCTAATTCTTGATAGCACCCGTCTTCCCAATGAAAGACCCGAAAATAATCCTGTTCGCCATCATAAATAACATAGTACGGTACTTGGAGAACTTCTTCATAAACTTGCCATTTAGTCGGATTGCCATCGGGTTCGGCTTCAGTTTGCCCCAAATCTTCTGCCCGAGTGCTGGAGGATAACAGTTCTACAACAATAAAGGGACTGACTCCCTCTTGCCAAATTAAGTAGCTCTTTCGCAACTCTCTCCCTTCATAAAATCGAGGAACTCCCACCACCCCAAACCAATCGGGACGCTTGTATCGCCTCGTATTGTTCTCGTCGTAGTAAATATTCATATCCATTGCCGAGAATACCCACTCTGATGGATAAGTGCGGGGCTGAAAGGTCAATCGCAATAATTGAGCCTGCAACGGATGGTATTCGTCTGGCAATCCGGGTTCTCCTACTTCTTCACTCGGCAAGTCGTACATGGTAGGCAGGTCTCTCCTTTTGGGAAAAGTTGGGGGTGAGTTCTTCTGCCTTTGGGTGAGGTTAACCATATTACGGGAAAAAGAGTATTTCTCCTATGGTATCGCTGTTTCGCCGGATGCGCGATCCCTTAATTGTGTCTCTTTATCAGGATTTGATTTAAGTTAAAAAATCTCGATCGCCAAATGCGATCGAGATAATTAGTACAAGGGAAAAAGTATCATTTTGTGGGAAAGCGCGATCGCCTTTGGACTTTTTAAGCGCGATCGTCTGTTTAATAGCCCTTCTCTTCAAGCCACTCGTTAGCAATACGTTTTTCTCGCTCAAGTTGCACTTTGTTGGCTTCAGGATTGGGAAATTGATCGATTTCGTCTAAAGCATCATCAAACAGTTGAATTGCTTCTCGAACAAGATCGGGTTGATGATTTCCGTCTACTTTGCCCAGTTCGTGCAGAATTTGTGCTTTAAGGTAAATAATTTCTGGATTATCTGCTGTTTGCGATCGCGCCCGGTTAACATGGTCTAATGCTTTTTGAAATTGTTTTAAATCCCGGTATGCTAACGCCAAGCCGCGATCGACCAGATAATCTGGTTTCGCAGTGCGCCGAAAGTTCTCGATCGCCGTATCTGGACTCGAAAAGGGTAAATTAATGGCGAGGAGTAACTCCATATAGCCCTTTGCCAAGTTCAACTCCGGATCGTTAGCATCGGCCGCTTTAGCAGCATCAAAGGCTTGGAAAATAGCCTGTAGTTTGGGAACTGCCCCAAGATAGTTCTTATTTTGTAAGACATCGTAAGCGCCTTCCAGCATCAAACCAACGCCTTTATAAAGATTACCTCGCACGGGATCTCTAGCCATTAATCTTTCGGCGGCTTCTTTCGTTTTTGTGCCGCGATCGAGCATAACTTCCCATTCCCCCTGATTGTAAGCCAGACCAGCACGGAGGGCATGAGCGAGGGGTTCGTCCCCATCTTCGCGAAGTGCTGTATTAATGAGGCGTTCGGCCTGACGATAATCTCCATCTTTGAACATCGCCTCAAAAGCCTCTTCCGTTGCATCGCCGATCGGTTTTTCCGGGATGCGCTGAAAAGGGTCTCCCGCTAAAGCCACAGATCCCCAACCACTCAAGGCGATCGCGATCGTAGAAGATAAGATAAGAGAAAAAGATCGGGAGGATGTCAATAGTCGTTTCATCATGAAAATTTCCAAAACATTTACAAGTCCACAAGGAAAAAGCAGATAAACAAGAGGAAAAAGAGAAATGCCAGTACACTTTTGGGCTACTCTACCTTCTGGCACTCTGACGAACTTCCATTTACTCGAGTTCCTTTTTTCTAATGTTCAATTATCAATCAAAAATTTTCCAGTTAATCTAGAAAGTGAAAATTCATCCCAATTCCCTACTCCCTAAATGCTCCATCTGAAGAATTTAACCTATCATCCTCCGGCAACCCCCGCCCCGATCCTCAAAAATATTAACCTCGAACTCGCACCGCAAGAACTCGGTTTAATCGTTGGGTTGAGTGGTTCGGGAAAATCAACCCTTTTGGAACTTCTAGCGGGACTTGCAGAACGAACTCAAGGGGAAATTGCCTGGGGAGAACAAGAACTAGACGCTTATGATTTACAGTATTTAGCAGGTTTGGTATTTCAGTTTCCCGAACGACATTTTTGCGGAGGGACGATTTTAGAAGAGTTGCGTCTCGGTCATCCCGAATTGGGTTTGGAACAGGTCAAAGCAACCTTATCAGAGGTGGGTTTAGATCATCTCTCCTTTTCTACCCCGCCTCACGTCCTGAGTGGCGGTCAGCAACGCCGCCTTGCCCTTGCCGTACAATTAATCCGTCAACCGAATGTTTTACTCTTAGATGAACCCACTGCGGGTTTAGATTGGTCGATCCGCCGTCAAGTGGTGAAATTGTTAGAAAAATTGAAACAGCATTGGACCTTGTTGGTTGTGACACACGATGCAGAAGGCTTGGCTAAGATTGCCGATCGCAGTTGGCGTATTGAAACAGGAACTTTAAAGGCGATCGATATTAACGAACAATTGTCTCTGAACAAGCCTTCATAAAACAGGATCGAGAGTTCGTTTTTGCCTCTTTTTTCTCTTGACGGACAAATGAAAAAGTGCCACACCAGAAGAACTATTAAACCAACAATTTCCTGAAAATATGAGGCAGAATTTTGCCCCAGATACCATTTAAAGCACAATTAACTCCAGAAGTTTTTTATTTCTTCACACTCGATGCTGCTGTGGTACTATCTGGATGGCTGTGAAAGGGCAAATACTAGAGACTCAATCCTAATAGCAGAGGAGGCTACATCGAGTGCAAGATAAGAGCGTAGAAGGAAACCAAAACGGTAAAGTATACCGATCCCAACCCCAACCGATTCGTATCGGTGTAGTTGGTGTGGGAAATATGGGACAACACCACACCCGCGTCCTCAGTTTGCTCAAGGATGTAGAACTGGTGGGAGTTTCAGATATTAATGTCGAACGAGGTTTAGATACGGCGAGTAAATATCGCGTTCGCTTTTTTGAGGACTATCAAGCATTACTCCCTCACGTTGATGCCGTTTGCGTAGCAGTACCAACGCGCTTGCACCATCGAGTCGGGATGGAATGCTTGCAAGCCGGGGTTCATATTCTCATTGAGAAACCGATCGCCGCAAGCATTGCCGAAGCTGAATCTTTAGTCAATGCGGCGGCGGAATCTAACTCAATTTTACAGGTCGGTCATATCGAACGGTTTAATCCTGCTTTCCAAGAATTGAGCAAAGTTCTCAAAACGGAAGAATTGCTGGCGATCGAAGCCGATCGCATGAGTCCCTATTCCGATCGCGCCAATGATGTTTCCGTAGTACTGGATTTAATGATCCACGACATTGATTTATTATTAGAATTAGCCAAGGCTCCCGTTGTCAAATTAACGGCCAGTGGCAGTCGCGTTGCAGATTCCGGTTATCTCGACTATGTGACGGCAACTTTAGGTTTTGCAAATGGGATGATAGCGACACTCACCGCCAGCAAAGTCACCCACCGCAAAATTCGTCGCATTGCTGCCCATTGCAAAAACTCCCTCACTGAAGCAGATTTCCTCAATAATGAGATTTTAATTCATCGGCAAACCACGGCAAATTGTATGACTGATTACGGTCAAGTCCTCTACCGTCAAGATGGTTCCATCGAAAAGGTTTATACCAGTAATATTGAACCCCTTCATGCAGAGTTAGAGCATTTTGTCAACTGCGTGCGCGGGGGAAATCAGCCTTCTGTGGGGGGAGAACAAGCTCTGAAAGCCTTACGTCTTGCCAGTTCCATCGAACAAATGGCGTTAGATGGTATGGTATGGAATCATAATCCATTGGACTTGGCCTCTAATTCCGCTCGATCGCTGCCTGTTTCCTAGGTTGACGGTATTTCCGAAGTCAGGTCTTTTTTGGGTTCTTCTTCTGAAAGAGGTAAATTGAGAATGGCTTCCCACAGCGATCGCGCAATGTATTGATTGCCTTCAGGACTAAGATGAATGTGGTCGCGATAAAGGTTTTTTGGGTTTTCTTGACAATTAAAAAGGGGAAGAAAATCAAGGTAGGGGATATTCTGTTTCTGGGTCAATTCCAGCAGTCTCTGACGTGCTTTTTGTTCGTAATCTCGCGAACCAGGCTGGCCAATTTCCCGCAGGAGAGGGGTGAGAGCAAGGATAAAGTGAGTATTATTTTGGGTTGCGATCGCGGCGATCTCTTCAATGGCACTTAAGTTAATGCCCACGCGATCGCCTCCTTCGTTTTGTAGGGCTTGTAATTCAGGAATGGGTTGAGAAGGGGAAAAAAAGCGAGAATAGACTTCCATGAGGGCTAAAGGGGGCTTGCTTTCGGGATAGTTGCGATCGCGTCCCACGGGAATTGAGGTGGGAGGCGTTCCGAACAGATCGTCTGTATTGAGAAGTAAAACGAGAACCCGAGAACCAAATAAGCCAAATCGTTGCAGGTAAGCAAGTTCATTGCGAGGACCCCAAGAATTGGCCGAAGCATTTAAGACTTCGATGGTTTTCCGGCGATCGCTCCATTGTTGCTGCATCAATTGAGAAATCGTTTGCTCTCGATCCGTCCACCAACCCCCATTCGCCACTGAATCCCCCACAAGCATTATGCGTAGGGTTTTTGGGGCAGGAGTGGGGTTAATTTGGGGAGAACGCATGGAATATTGATTAATGGCAATACGATTGCCCATGCGTCGTACCCGTTGATTGGGGGACAGTAGATAACCGATGTTCTTATCGGGAATGTAAAGTAAAGGATTGCCGAAGCCGAAGAAAAGGCGCAATCCTACTTCAGCGCTAATGAATCCTAGAGTCAAGATTGCGATCGCAATAGCAAATTCCAATGAGTACCTCCCAAGGTTAGAGCGAAAATCTTTATAAAGTTTGCAGTCATTCAAGCAAAGAAGTTGTTAGCTTACAAGAGTAGAGTTCTCAAATATAAGTAATGTCCGACCTGAATCGCGGCATAATGAAGTTCAAAAATGCCGACAAGCCTATTGTGATCGGGATTTCCGCCTTCCTCGTTTTTGGCAGCATTGCCTTCCTGATTGTGTGGGCTTTAAAAATGGCTTACGTGGTTTAGGCGATCGCCAATTTTGGCTAATTTTGTCGAACTGGAAGAAGTACGCTTGAAGTACGCTTAGGGGTTCTTGCCCCAGTCCTCGAAAGATATTCTAATTAGGGATCGCGATCGCGTCCCTATTTTATTTTCTGGCGATCGTACCGTCATGAAAAATATAATTATCCCAAACTTCCCCTTTTTACAAATTTTCCTGCTATAATCGTTAACCGTGGTATTCCTGGGTCGGTGCCCGAGTGGTTAATGGGGGCGGACTGTAAATCCGCTGGCTATGCCTACGTTGGTTCGAATCCAACTCGGCCCACCACAAAACTTATGGAAATAAAAATTAATTTTAAAGTTAATTTAAAGAATTTTCATTGCCCTTGTAGCTCAGTGGTAGAGCACACCCTTGGTAAGGGTGAGGTCACGAGTTCAATCCTCGTCAAGGGCTTCCAAATATATCAACACTTTCAGTAGGGTAAACGCATCTAAACATCAATCCCCCAAGCTCGGGGGACTGATGTGAGAGATTTTGGGTTTTAACGGAAGCGATTGGGATTTAATTGTCGTCCTGGGCGATCGAGCAAGCGCTGCAAGCCCGATCCCGTTCCTCCATCAGAAGGAGCCAAAAAGGGTTTCAAGTTAATCCCACCAGGAGAACTTAAGCGCACATTTCCACTGGATGAACTGTTACCCGTATTAAAAATATTCCCCAATTGTCCGAGAATATCGGCGGGGGAACTACCAGCAGCAAAGGTGCTTACTCCTTGGGTAGATTCTCCACTATCAGCGATCGCAATATTTTCAAAAACGCGATCGCGCACGATCTCCGGACTTTGACCTGGAGGAACCGTCAAAACAATGCGACAAGAAGGGTCTTTTTCCGTGGTCACGCAAACAACATCGTAGTTATTTTCCGTCGAGTTTCGCATTTCTACCAAACCATCCGGGCGATACTGTTCGAGACGTTGAGCAATGACATCGCAACGTTTTTGAGGAGTCCACCCCCCACCCAAACCTTGAGGAACTGCCCAAGGATAAGCACTTTCCTGTTCTTGGGGGGAATACATTACCGTGGGGCTACCCTCATTCATGGCACAGGTGAACCGAGGCGAATTATCGGTGCTAACTTTTTCATCCTGGGGTTCTTCTGTGTCGGTTTCCTCTGCGTCGGTTGCTTCCGAGTCGAGTTCGGCAATTTGCAATGGGGGAACTTCTGGAGATTTATCAACGACAGAAGAAAAAGCAGAAGAAAAAGCGAGGGCGTTTCCTCCTCCCAAAAGGGCAAGAGTGGCGAGGGAAAAACCAACTCTTTTGAGAACTAAAGCTGAGTTGCTCATTTGCTGGGTCATGATGTTAGAGAAATAAAAAATAATGAGTCAAAAGCCAAGGCATTTGACATTAATAAGTTGCTGTTATGGTAGAGCAAGTCCCAGTGAAGGCGACGAAATTGCCCGCTTATTTGTTTCCGCTATCGGGTTTTTGTTAGAGCCAACCGATGCGATCGGGCGGCCAAAACCGCAAGACAGCACGACCGATCGCTTGATTTTCGGGCAGAAATCCCCAAATGTGGGAATCATTGCTATTGTTGCGGTTGTCTCCCATCATAAAGAGGGCGCGATCGGGGACTTGTGCGGGCAGCAAGCGATAATGAGGCGGTTCGGCAATATAATCTTCCCTTAAGGGGGTATCGTTGATGTAGACGCGGCCATCGTGAATTTCGACTTTTTCTCCTGCTGTGGCAATTGTTCGTTTAATAAAGGCTTGATTGTTGGTGTAACCTTGTTTTTGTAATAGAGCAGGAGGACGGAAGACTAAAATATCTTCTCGTTGAATGGGACGAAAATAATGAGAGAATTTTTCAACCACTAGGCGATCGCCGATGTGAAGGGTTGGATACATGGAATCAGAGGGAATGTAGCGAGGTTCTGCGATAAAGGTGCGAATGACCAATACCAAAGCCAAGGCGATCGCAATAACTTGCAGATTTTCCCAAACTACCCCTCGCCAATTTGTGGTTTTGGGGTTGTTTTTGGATGTGTCTTTTACGTCCAAATTCTTATCGGGAGAGGTCATAAATTTGCTCGATCGAGAGAATGCAGTACAATCCCCCTCAGCTTATCCTAATCCATCCCTCAGCAACCATGAGACAGGAACGAGGGAACAAACCCTCCCTGCCAGGGATTAAGAACAAGTGCGCGGGAAAGACTGACCTATCAACAAATTCATAATCCTGCCCTACAAAGAATTTGTTAGGATGCTTGTACGGCTTATTTTGTAGGAAGAATCGGGTTAAATATAATCTGTTCTCTATTTTTGCTTATGGAAACGATAGAAATTTTGCTCCTAATTTTTCTTGGTATAATCAGTTATTTTATTGTCAAACGGAGCGTTGCCAATCTGACAACCACACCCATTTGGCTCTTGTGGCTTGTCTTGATGACTCCCCCCTTGCTGTTAACGGTTTGGATGCTGATTTTGGGGGAGAAAGAGCCACTACCTTTACCCTTAATGGTGATTCCTTTCGTGTTGTGTCCCCTACTGTATTGGTGGCTCATTCAAAAAGGAAGACCCATTCCCGCACCAGAAGAGACGACGGATTCTCCCACAGACCTACCTCTGGAACTCTCCAAAAATCCCCGTCCCCTCACTCCCGATGAAGAAAAAAGCCTCCGCAAGTGCTTCCCTTGGGGGGTTTATTACCTACAAGCCGTAGATTATCGCCCTCAAGCCATTCTCTGCCGAGGTCGGCTCAAATCTAATCCCGAACAGGCTTACCAAACCGTGCGGGAAAATGTTGAGGACAAATTTGGCGATCGCTTCCTCCTCATTTTTCAAGAAGGTGTTGCCAATAAGCCCTTCTTTGCCCTCGTCCCCAACCCGCGTTCGGAAACGCAGAATATCGCCACGACGGACGCGGCAGAAGTCCTCCAGCGCCCGAAATTGATTCTGGGTTTATTTCTGATTACCCTGTTTACAACCACATTGGTTGGCGCGGCTTTCACAGGAATTACCCCGGAACAATTCCAAGCAAATCCCCGCCTTCTCCTGCAAGGATTGCCCTATAGTCTTGCTTTAATGTTCATATTAGGGGTTCACGAGTTCAGCCATTATGGGGCAGCGATTTACTATCACATTCGCACGACTCTACCCTATTTTATTCCCATACCCTTCTTTTTGGGAACCATGGGAGCCTTTATTCAAATGCGATCGCCGGTGCCTCACCGTCGGGCGCTTTTCGATATTGCTTTTGCTGGACCCATTGGTGGTTTTCTCGTAACGGTACCCCTCTTAATTTGGGGGCTTTCTCTCTCGGAGGTAGTAGAACTCTCCGATCGAGCCAGTTTGCTCAACTTTGAGGCACTCGATCCGCGTTTTTCCCTCTTTCTGGCGGTTATGGGAAAACTAACCTTGGGCGATCGCCTCGGGGTCAATATGGCCATTAACCTACATCCTTTGGCGATCGCGGCTTATTTGGGGGTGATTGTGACAGCATTAAATTTAATGCCCGTGGGTCAATTGGATGGCGGTCATATCGTCCATGCCATGTTCGGCCAGCGTACTGCTTCAATTATCGGCCAGATCGCTCGCCTGCTGATGCTTCTCTTTGCCTTTGCCCGTCAAGAATTTATCATCTGGGCGCTCGTTTTATTGTTTATGCCCAACACCAACGAACCTGCCTTAAACGATGTCACCGAATTGGACAATCGACGGGATTTTCTCGGTCTTTGTGCTTTAACCCTTTTGGTTATTATTTTGCTCCCATTACCGGGTAAATTAGCTAGTGTATTAGGCGTATGATTTTCAGTCACCAGTTAACCCTTATCAGATTCATACATGGCGGAGCTAACACCGGATCGGCGCAACTACCACTACCTCATCGAAGCAGAACGGACGGGGATTCATAAACCCATTTTGGCAGCCCTCTATCGCGTTCATCGCGCCCCCATTTTGACAGATGGTGAAACGGGATTGGGGGTGAGTGCAGATGACAAGCTCGATCGCGATCGCCTCGATACCTTTCCCGAACAAGTTCAATATGCAGCCAATCTCATTCGCATTTTGACCGACGATCTCGTGGCTCAGAAATGGCAAAATGACGATCTCTGGAATGGCACAAAAGGGAGGTATAGCGATCGCCTGGTGGAGGTGATTGCTGGGGGCTATCTGCCGCAACTGGCAGAGGGTGCCATGGGGCAGCTTCTGCCCTGCGATGGCGATCGACTCTTACAGGCTTACGAAAATGATATTGCCACAGATTATGAAGGCCGCTACATTCCTCAAAATCTGGCCAATTTAGACCGACAACTCCTCGATCTGATCGAACGGATTTCGGAATATTATTCCGGGTTAAGCCATCAACGGGAAGCCCTCCTCGCGGCGGTGCGAATTTGGCGGCGTTTGGATACCGTTGATGCGGCGATCGCTTCCCTGGCACGAGATGAAAAAGTTCCCGCCGCCCAATTGCAAGCCGATCGCCTCGATGTTGCCCTCAAACAGTTTATTCAGCGTCTTTCCCCCAACTATAGCGGTTATCCTCATCAAAGAGAGGCACTGTTGCGCTTAACCCAATATTGGCGACAGTTGCCCACCCGAGAAGATGCCATCGACTCCCTGGAAAAAGCGACCAATCCCGATCCGGGGCTACAAGTTTTCGATGCCTCTCTCTTAAATTTCGTGCAGCGTTTGCCGCGTTACTATGAAGGTAAAGGCAGTCAGCGCAACGCCGTAACGGAATGTTTTCGCCTCTGGCGGCAGATCGATTCTCGTGGCTCCGCTTTGACAGCCTTGGGAATCGATCCGGAAATTCTCACCGCCAGCACTGCATCCCCAGAGACTATTAAAAAAGTCGCCGTGCAACTCGATCGCGAATTATTAAATTTTGTGCGTCGCATTCCCGGTGCCTACAGCGAAAATCACCAACAGCGCGAAGCCCTCATTCGCATGGTGCAGTTATGGCGAGGCTTAAAAACTCGCTCTGCTGCCCTAGCTTCCCTAATTGAAGATACCAAACGTCTGGAAAAAGAACGAGCAGATGAGAAAGATAAACCCACAATTCTCCTTCCCGATCGCCCCGATCGCTGGACGCGCCAAAATATTCAACTCTCTGCCACGATCCTCCCCAATGGTAATTTTACTTGGGCAGAAGCCACAAAAGGCGGCACGCGAATGCCTCCCGATGATGCCACCTTAAACGCTATGATTCGCATTGCTAACCTTGCTCAACAGGCTCGCGATCGCGTCGGTCGTCCCTTTATCATCACCAGTTGGTATCGTCCCCCTCATATCAACCGCGCCGTGGGGGGAGCCAAATACAGCCGCCATATTGTCGGCGATGCGATCGATTTTGTCTGCGATAATCTCACCGGGAATCAACTCTACTGGCTGCTTGACCCTTGGTGGCCGGGAGGATTGGGACGCTATCTCAAATATCCCAACCTCTGTCACATCGATGCCAGAAACTATCGCGCTCGTTGGCATTATTAGAGGGATGGGTTGTAAAATATGGGGAACTTACATCTTGAGAGAAAATTTAGGGAGAGGAAACTAAAATTAATTTTATCCTTCATCATTCCTTCTTTATTCTTAATCAAAGAGACTGGTATAGTTGGAGTAAGAGTGTAGATCGTCAGCGTTCCATCGTTCAAAGTTTGTTTTGCCAATCTCCCACGATAGTTTTTTTCGGGTGCGATCTTTTCGGTAAAGAATCTAAAATTATTAACAACCCCTTATGAATTAATCGCGATTGAGTAAGTTTAATCATCTATATGACCCACTTTAGGGGCATCCTGAGCCTAGACGTTAATTTCTAACCCCCAATCACTATGGTTTCTCCATTTCTTCCCGTGCGACCTATTCTCGCGCAAGCTACTACAAGCCCCCCCGCTAATCCCCCGCAAAGTTCGGGAAAGTTGGGACAAATCGGACTGATTACAAGTTTAGTCTTATTTTTGGCTCTGGTTGGGGTCTTGGTCTATGGCAAATTGAAAATTTACGACCAGTTCCAAAAAGACATTAAATTTGAGAAATATAAGTCCCAAGATTTGCAAAAACGTCTCAAACTGGCATTGAAAACCATGAACAAAATGGAGACGAATCCCGATTTGATTCACTCGCGGGAATTTAACCTCGATTATCTGCGATTGCGAATGGATGAGGAAGTTTTTCACTATGCGATCGTCAATCAAATTAAAATTCGCGTCAAACAATTAATTAGTGTTGCGCTACGTCCGAATACCTCTCAACACCAAGTGGGTATTGCGACAACTGGTCGTCAAGTTGATGAAACGTTTGATGTCACTTACGAAACGGAAGCACGAGGCAAAAGAGTCAAGCGAATCTTATTTCGCATTCAAGTGAAGTTGACCAAGTTACCAACCCAGTCAACTTCCAGTACGATTAATCAAATCATTGACTGTATTGAAAAATTCTTAAGCCCTAACGCCGATCACGAAAATTGGCAGCCTACGATTCAAGGTAGAGTTATATTAATGGAGTGGGATCAAAAGGCAAAACCGACCCCTCTGTTAGTATTAGAACAATCGGGAGATGGAGCCAATGTTAGTTTCCGCACTAATCCCAATCGTCTCAATGCCATGGGAGGGAAAGAAGGGGCTGTACCACCTCCACCCCCACCGCGCGATCGATCGCCTAAACAAAGACCAGCCCCAGGTTCGGGGAAATCCCAGGGTGGGAGCAAGCGTTCTTCTTCAAGTCGGCGTTCTTCGACTCGACGTTAAAGGAGGAATTTAAGTCTATAATCTAAATTCACTTTGGTTCAAGAATTTACTTTAGTGAGTATCTTCTGTTCTGAAAGTCGTCCATCTTCCATCTGGATAATACGTTCGGCAACATCGAGAATGCGGTTATCGTGGGTGACAATGAGAATTGTGCATCCTTGTTCTCGAGCCAAGTTTTGCATAATTTCGACAATATCGCGTCCGGACTTACTATCGAGGGCAGCGGTAGGTTCGTCAGCCAGTACCATTTTAGGATGACTGACGAGGGCTCTGGCGATCGCCACGCGCTGTTTTTGCCCCCCAGACAGTTGAGCGGGATAATAGTTAATGCGATCGGCTAAACCTACCGCTTCTAGCATAGTAATTGCCCGTTCTTTGGCTTGATGGGATGAGATGCGATCGTGCAGTTCAATGGACATTTGCACATTTTGTTTGGCAGTGAGGGAGTTTAATAAATTATGTGCCTGAAAAATATAACCAATATTACGACGAACTTGCACCAGGCGATTTTTTCCGGCTCCGACTAATTCTTTCTCGAATACCCGCAAACTTCCTGTTTGAGGCGATCGCAGTCCTCCCATCAGAGTGAGTAGGGTTGTTTTACCCGATCCCGATGGACCCTTCATAATGACAACATCTCCCGATCGCAGGGTGAGACTGATATCAAACAAAATTTGTTTTCGCAGGTCTCCTCGACCGAAATAGTGGTCGAGATGAGAAATTTCTACAATAGGCTGCATGGATGGTTTAGGGAGGTTTATGGCTCAAAACTCGAGGGCAACTTAACCCATTCTAGTTGAAATCGATCGAGTAAGTTCTGATAAATGGGCAGAATTTTTTGATAAATTGCCACATTTTCGGGGATAGGGAAATATTGCTGTTTTTTTGCCCTCGTCGTTGAGATAATCTCTAAAGTGGGTATCTTTTTCAGGGCGTATAAACCCAAAATAGCGGCTCCAAAACAAGAACTTTCTTGTCGATCTGGAATGATTACCGGACAGTTAACAATATCTGCTAACATTTGTCGCAAAAGAGGCGATCGCGTAAAACCACCACTGGCAATAATTTTTTCACTCTTACCCGTAAATTTTTCTAAACTTAATAAAACTATTGACAAATTGTAAATAATACCTTCTAAAACAGCGCGAATTAAATGTGCCTTGGTATGATTTAAGGTGAAACCAAAGAAACTCCCTCGGGCGTGACTATCCCAAAGAGGGGCGCGTTCTCCTGTTAAATAAGGATGAAATATTAATCCTTCCGAACCGGCGGGAATTGTTTGGGCGATCGCATTTAATTGGTCGTATCCTTCTACTCCTGCCAATTCAATTAAATTTTCTTTTAACCATTGCATGACAATGCCGCCATTATTGACGGCACCACCAATAATCCAATAGTTTTCAATTAAAGGATAGCAAAATAACTTATTCTTTTCATCAAGTTGCAGGCGATCGCTAACAGTTCTAACTGCACCACTGGTTCCAATTGTAACAGCTATCGTTTTAGGATAAATTGCCCCAACGCCTAAATTTGCTAAAACACCATCACTAGAACCAATAACTGTGGGAATGCCTTCCGGAATACCGACCGCGATCGCTCTTTCTCGATTTAAAGAGGGTAAAATATAGGTAGTTGGGACAATTTCTGAGAGTCGATCGGGGGTAATTCCTGCAATATTTAGGGCTTCCTCGCACCAGGTTAAAGTGTGTAGATTTAATAATCCCGTTGCTGCTGCTAAAGAAGTATCAATAAGATAGCGATCGAAGAGTTGAAAAATAATATATTCTTTAATGGAAATAAACTTGGCCGCTCGATAAAAGAGATCGGGATATTCATTTCGCAACCAGACTAATTTAATCAGGGGCGACATGGGATGAAAGGGAATTCCTGTTAGGCGATAGAGTTCGTTTTCTCGACCTTCTTCTTTGAGTAAATTGACCCATTTTTCTCCGCGTCGATCGGCCCAAGTAAGACTTTGCGTGAGTAGATTCCCTTCAACATCGACAGCAATTAAACTGTGCATTGCACTACTAAAAGACAAGCAGATAATTTCTTCCGGATCGATCTGACTTTCAAGAATAACCGAAAAAATAGTTTGTAAGACTGCGATGAAAATTTCTTCAGGGTTTTGTTCTGCGGTTAAAGGATTCGGAGAAGATAAGGGATAATTAAGGGTAGATTGTTGCAATACTGAACCTGTTACCGAAAAGAGAACTGATTTTGTCGCCGTTGTACCAATATCCACACCAAGAACATAGTTTTTTGCTTTCATTTTGTTTTAAACTTGAATTAAATCGCGATCGCAATCTAATGAAACCAAGGAGAACAGTGATGATCGATCTCTATGCCTATGCTACGCCTAACGGACGAAAACCTGCAATCATGTTAGAGGAAGTTGGACTTGATTACACGGTCAAAAAAGTAGATATTTCTCAAGGAGAACAATTCAAGCCCGAATTTGTGGCAATTAATCCCAATAGCAAAATTCCAGCAATGATTGACCGCGATACTAATATAACCGTGTTTGAATCTGGGGCAATTTTAATTTATCTGGCTGAAAAAACGGGACAATTTTTACCTGCTGATATTCCTGGACGAATGCGAGTTATAGAATGGTTAATGTTTCAAATGGCCAGTGTTGGTCCGATGTTTGGTCAATTGGGGCATTTTCGCAGGTTTGCGAAAGAACAAATTCCCTATGCGATCGCCCGTTATGAAAATGAAACTTTGCGCTTATTTGAAGTTTTGGACGGTCAATTAGAAAAGCATGAATTTATTGCTGGCGATTATTCTATTGCTGATATGGCGACTTATCCTTGGGTTGCAGCTTATGAATATTTAGGGGTAACATTGGATAAGCATTCTCATCTCAAACGCTGGACGGAAACCCTGCAAAATCGCCCAGCAGTCCAGAAAGGAATGGCAATTTTAAATCGTTAACTCCAAAGCCCATTCCTCCAAACGTCCGCGATCGCCAACAGCAAAATCAGCTATTTTTAATTGCCACGTCCCCGCACAAGGGCGATTCTTGAGTTTTTTTAATAATGGTGTCGTTTGCAAAGTATAGGTTTTTTTCAGTACCGTTTGCGAACCCAAAGTGCGATTTTGCAATAAAAAATTCTCCCCCGTCGGCGCAATTAAACTCACTTCAATATCCCCTAAAAAACCGTGGTTTAAATTAACTTGCACTTGAATATCTTGAATAGTCCCCGTTTCCGTAATACTAATCTTGCTGGTAACGCCTTGAGAATAATTATCAGCAATGGTCAAATTGCCCTTATTTTCCTTGCGAAGGGTGCGAGAAACACCTCCCCCGGAACCCGAATCTGTATCGGAACCCGAATTAGCACCAGGCGATCGCCGTTTAGCCTCCTTAACCGCCTTGTACGCATTCACCTTGCCATAGCCAAACCATTGGGAATGGCCATTGCGATCGTAGGTTCCCAACTGTAACCCCAACTGGGGATCGCGATCGCCATCCACAATCTTATCCGCCGTTTGTTGCAGAATGTCCTTCACCTCCCGCGCCGTCAAATCTGGATTTGCCGAGAGAATTAACCCCGCAACCCCCGCAACCACTGGACAAGCACTAGATGTTCCCCCAAAATCTCGCGTAAAGTTCCCCGGATCGTAGCCTAAATTTCCTAAAACATCCGTCGTCAAAATCCCCAACCCCGGTAAATAGGTGCGGACGGGAGGCGCAGTTTGAATAAACCCTGTTTGTTGAAACCACATCCCCGGCGGGGCATTATTACTTGGGGCGCAAACCGAAATATGCCCCCCCCAATTACTATAAGCAGACTTTTTCCCCAAACTGCTACAAGCAGAAACAGTAATCGCATCTGGATGCGCCGCAAACCCGCTTAACCACTCCGTCGGACCATTCAACAAATTATCCTGCCAACCCCGTTCGTATACCGTCCCCTGTACCGGACGATTGGCATTTCCCGCCGCGAAAACAACAACGCATCCTTTCCCTTTTCGCCCCTGGGTTGCGACCCGATGAACTGCTGCAGTTTGACGCAGAGAGAGAGGAAAATAAACCGTCGCTGCCCCCCAACTACAGGAAACCACACTGGCACCCTTCTCAATGACCCAATCAAAGAGTTGTTCGATGGAACGGTCATCCAGGTATCCCGTCGTCCGTAGGGGCATTAAAGCACAACCAGGAGCCACTCCTACCACCCCTTGGCCATTTTCCTCCGCCACCGCTACCCCCGCACAAGCAGTGCCGTGACTTTCTTGGTCGTTATCCGGTTGAGGAGAAAAATCCTTGCCTTTAAAGTCCCGAGGAAACACCGTTTTCCCTTGCCCTTGGAAATCGGGATGGCGCAGGTCGATCGCATCATCAGCCACCGCCACAATAATCGATCGCGACCCTCGGGTAATATCCCACGCCTTCTCCACATCAA
>NZ_JAYGHV010000143.1:0-20776 GCF_034932145.1 Spirulina sp. 06S082
GTTTAATTAGGGTGCTTTTGTATTGCACTTTTAACAGGACAATTACTGTATCTAATTAAACAACCCTGTACGCATAGCGGTTTTGCTCTTTCGAGCCTCCCTTGCGGGGTAATGTTAGCTTCGACAAAGTTATTAGGGCTTGTTAGGTTAGCAGCACTATTTCAGTGACCTTAAAATTGTTTAACTGCTAACGACAGAGCGAGGAACTAGCTTCGCATTCCAAGGTGTCGTAACCAAAATAACGTAGTACGCGGGGTACTGAGTCTGGTCAGAATGGCTTGTTAGATTTCTCTTTCAAGCCTCACGCCTTTAGGCTGAGGTTCCTGACAATCATCATCATCATAATCATCATCATCCCAGAAAACGTCAATGAGTCCTTTTGGTGTTTGAATGCGTTCTTCCCAATAATCTTGGTTGGGATGATCTGGACTGACTTGCTTCCACGTTCCTAACCAAGAAATCGCCCCATCGGGCTGTTTTTTAGCCAAAGCTAATTCAATATTAGTTTGACATAAGAAATTAAAGGCTTGATAGTTCATCGTCTTCCATTGCATCATCGGTTCAATTAATGCGTCAGCCTTATCAAATTCTTTGCGATCGAGATAAATTTTTGCTAAAGCAATTCGTGCAAAGGGATAATTGGGATCGCGATCGTAAATTTCTTGACAGAGTGTTTCCATTTCTTCTTTTCGTTCCTGCATTTGATAGGAAACCGCTAAATTAAACTTAAAATCTCTGGCTTCCGGTTCTAATGTTAATGCTTTCTTGAAAATCTCTTCAGCTTCTTCAGGATTATCATTTCGTAATGCCTCCGTACCTCTAACTAATAATTTTGAGGCTGCATCGGAATGTTCGTCAATCATATCATCATTGATTTCAATACCAACTAAAAGAATTTCTTGCCATTTTCCTTGAATCCACATTCTTGTTTTTCCAGAAGGAATTAAGCCCGCTTTGGAGGCAATATAACCCGCTTCATGGCGCATTCCATCGGGTCCAATATCGCTCAGAGCAACATCTCGCAGAACTGCTAATATTTCTGGAGTTTTTGCATATTTAGCGAGGAGAAAAGCAAAGGATCTAGACTTAGGGCTGCCCCGCATTATCATTTGTGGAATTAGATGATTTAATGCTGGATATTTGTCCAAACAATAGCGAACAGCATCTTCTAATTTATCTATCTTTCCTTCAGTTTCTTCGATCGCATCGATAACCCCAAGACGAATTTCATCGATTAACCAATGATCTATGCCAAATGACCAGGGGGAATGATGTACTCCCACGGGTTGTTTCATGTCTTCTAAATTTTCTTGAGCGATGCTCAGTTGCGGGTTTTTTTCTAGGGCTTTTTCCCAAAACGATCGCGCTTCTCTATCATTTTTTGCCCGTAGATGAGCCGCAGCGAGATAATGATAAAAATAGCCTGGCATTTCCTCTAAAATATCGTCAGTTTCAGCCAGGGTATATAAATCAAATAGACTGTCATCATCTTCCAACCAAGAAAAGGCTTCAGCCGCTTTAATCCAGTAATCAGGGTCTTTTTTCCAGGCATCGCTGGGGGTTTTTAATGTTTCGGCATACTCTTTGACTTCATCGGTGCGACCTTGCCAAGTACGATAATAAATATAATTGGCGATCGCGTGAAAACTATCGGGGTTAGTCTCAAGACAACGCTCTGTTGCTTCGATCGCCGCTTCGGGTTGATTGTCGTACCAGTAGGCAAAACTGAGATTATTTAAAGCTGAGGCAAAATTCGGCTCTATTTCTAATAACTGTTGGGCGTATTTTTGAGTTTCTGCAAAATTGCTTGCGGCTAAAGCTGAGAGAGTTTTCTCGTGGAGTATAAGAATTTTCTCAGTGCGATCGTTGACTTCTAGATCGAGTTCTTTAACGATCTTGGCGATTATATCCTTGAGTTCTGCGAGGGCTCCTTCTGCTTCTTTTATGTCTTCGCAGTTGGGAAACTTTTCAACAATCGAACGAAATGTTTCTAAAGCAAGGAAGGGGCGATCGTTTTCCACATAAGCAGCCCCTAATGCGAAGAAAGCATCTCGATCGCCAGGCGCACTTTTGACCCACTGTTCGAGGCTCAATTGGTATAAAGAAGACTGTTCCAATTCATAATAGGTATATGCCAGATATTTGAGAACTTCCGGGCGATCGGGATAGCGATCGTTGAGTTTATTTAATTGCTCCAGTGCTTTATCAAATTTTTCGAGAGCCAGAAATTTTTCTGCTTTTGCGACACCGGCTTTAATTTTCTGAGGATTAATCCCAAATCCTTTCTTAGGAGGACGAGCAATAATTTTTCTTTTTTGTTTCTTCGCCATGTTGTTTGTCTCCTGATGCTGCCATTGTTGTCCCAAGATATCTAGCCTACAACTCTAACATCTCTAAAGAAAAAATCATTTGACTTTTCTTAATATTATCCCATAAAAAATAGATCGGTAAATTGCCATCAACTATCAGCGATTTCCCAGCCTAATTGTGTGGGTTGTTCGTAAATCTTTTTTAAGGTATTAACATCTCTGGGAGAAATTGGCGGTGGATTGCTGGTTTGTGCTTCGTAGAGAGCATCAGTTTCTAAAGGACTGTGACCCCAAATTCCCAAGGCGTGACCTAATTCATGGCGTGCCGTCCCTAAAGTATGTATTGCATTTTGGTCGGGACTTAAAAGAATAGAAAAACGATGGGCAAGAATTGGAGGGGTTTGCGATCGCAAGTAAAAAGCATACTTTGCTTCGGCATTACGGGCGCGAGGGATAATAAGTTGGCGGTTTTCCCGGTCGATCTGCGCCCGAGTCGGCGGCCGCGATCGCCACCAGATAATATCGGCATTCTCTTGCTCTGTCACTTCTTGTAAGGGAAGATAAACACTCCATTGCGCGATCGCGTCCCGAATTGCTTTGCTCCATTTCTGATCGGTGCTGCGATCGCCAGGTTCGAGATAGATTTTAACTGGAAAATCCGACCAAACTAAATATCCTAATGGAGTCGGTTCGATGCGATCGAAGTAATCTCCCGTCGGATTTTGCCATTGTTCTAATGATAGAGGTAAAGGATGCGATCTCGCAGGGGGGAAAGAGACAGAATTAGGCAGAGAATAGCCCAAAGAGGGGGAATTTCCCAACAGGAAAAATAAAGCCAAGTGCAGCAAAATTCCCAAACTAAAAAAGCGTCCCCAATTCTTCATTATTTATGACCCATAAGCCGACTTACTGTACTACCATAACCGCACAAGAAGCATGGTGCAAGACATAATTACTGACACTTCCCAGCAGCATTTCCGACAGTCCCGATCGCCCGCGACGACCGATAACGATCGCATCAGCACCCCATGTTTTGGCTAGGGCGCAAATCGTTTGACCCGCATCTCCTTGTTTATAATCAAATTCTGTTGCAACGCCTAAATCTGTTAGTTTTTGACACCAAGACTGCAACCAAGATAAGATCGCCTCCCTTTCTTGTTGTGCCAATTTTTGCGATTGTTCGAGCATTTCCACGGAGTAACTCCCCCCATAAATACCCATACTTCCTGCCGCCAAAACGTTAGAGCTATTGGGATAGGGGTCCCCCAAACAGTAGAACAGCATCAAATGACTATTAAATTGTTTGGCCAGAGAAACCGCTTTCTCTAAAACTTCTGGGGGGGTTGATTGGCGATCGATCGCGACCAAAATTTTTCCAAATCCTTTCTCGTCGATTTTAAAATCGGCGATCGCCTTATCTAATGTTTCTTGATTCAGTTCTTGAACAGCCATAATCTCCTCCAAAAAATTTCAAATTGAGAGTATTTCGTCTTATCATCAATTTACAGACAATAACTTATAGACAATTGACAAACCAAACGCTTTCAAAAATAAACGTTCTGAAGACGAAATGCCTATGCTTTTAGATTGACATATTTCTCGATTGATGGGTTGTTTCTGACAAAAAAATTAACAGAACCAAGATAAATCCTCAGCTAACTTTTATTTGCAGCTAATAACGAATGCGAGGATCGATATAAGCGTTAATAATGTCGATCGCCATGCTGGCAAACACGACAATCACGCCAAAAAAGACCATAATGCCCTGTACTGTGGGATAGTCGCGATCGCCAATCGCTTGATACAATCGGTTTCCTAGCCCCGGCCAAGAGAAAGTTACTTCGGTTAAAAGAGCGCCCCCCAATAAAGCTGCAATAGTCAATCCAAGGACAGTAATCACAGGAATGAGAGCGTTTTTAAAAGCATGAGCAAATAAAATGCGCCTTTCGGGTATACCTCGAGCGCGGGCGGCTTCGATATAATCAGCCTTTAAAGTGTGTTTGAGATTGACCCGCACGATGCGTTCAAAAATACCACTGAGCAGTAAACCCAAGGAACCACAAGGTAAAACAAGATAGTACAACGCGGTAAAAAGCTGCCCAAAGTTCCCCGTTAGAAGACTATCAAGAGTATAAAGTCCGGTAATTTGTGTCGGGGGAAGTACATCGATGGGATAGCGCGTCCCGAGGGGAAACCAACCCAACTGCACGGAAAAAATTAGTTGAAAGACCATCCCCATCCAAAAGAGAGGCAGAGAGTAGGTAATAATGCCAAATAAGCGCCCTCCGACATCCATGATAGTCCCTGGATGGGAAGCCGACAACATTCCTACCGTTACCCCCAAAACGACCGCGATCGCCATACCAAAGAAAGTTAATTCAACAGTCGCGGGAAAATGTTGTTGAATAACCTCCCAAACTGGTAAACCTTGACTGGAAAGAGATTCTCCCAAATCAAAGCGCAAGAGTTGACCTAAATACCTAAAATATTGTAACCAAAGGGGATCTGCAAGACCGAGACGCTCTCTGAGGACTTCTTTAGCCGCTTCTGGGGCGCGGTTGCCTAAAATTGCATCGGCGGGATCTCCTGGAGTTGCTCGCAGGAGAAGAAACACAAGAGTTACAATGGTAAGTAACATCAAGGGTGCGAGCAATAAGCGAGTTAAAATATAAAACTGTAATGCTTTTGTGCGAGACATTGTTTAGCGTCAAAAATTAAAGAAAAACTGTCAATCCAAATTAATATTAAGCTGGTAGTGTCTCGTCAAGGCAAATTTGATCGGAAATAGCGATATAATTTAGAGAAACTCGTTCTTGTTTGTGATATGGTTAACCTCTACCCAAGGCAGAAAACACTGCCAACAATGTACGATTTGCCGAGTGAAGAAGTAGGAGAACCCGGTTTGCCCGATCAATTCCATCCCCTACAAGCCGAACTGCTGCGGTTAACCTTTCAGCCCCGGACTTATCCCCCAGAACGGGTTTTTTCGGCAATGGATCTCAATATCTATTACGACGAGAATAATACACGACGATACAAGCGTCCAGACTGGTTTGGGGTTGTTGGAGTGTCTCAATTGTACGAAGAGCAAGATTTGCGATTGAGTTATGTAATTTGGCAAGAAGGGGTTAACCCTTTTATTGTGGTGGAATTATTATCTCCCAGTACCCAAGCACAAGATTTAGGTCAAGTTGCATCAGATCCCGATGGGAAACCGACAAAATGGGAGGTTTACGAGCAAATTTTACAGATCCCATATTATGTTGTTTACGATCGCGAACAAAACCATTTTCGTGTCTTTCATTTAGAAAGTGGGCGCTATCAAGAGTTAGAATTAAACGATAATCGTTTATGGTTAGCAGAATTGGGCTTGGGGTTGGGACTGTGGCAAGGAATGAATGAGAACGTCGATCGCCTATGGTTAAGGTTTTATGATGCGTCATTAAATTGGATTCTCACTCCGACAGAACAAGAAAGACAAAGAGCCGATTTTGAACAACAAAGAGCCGATTTTGAAGAACAAAGAGCCGATTTTGAAGAACAAAGAGCTAGTCTCGAACAACAAGAAAAAGAACGCGCACAGCAAAGAATTGAACATCTCGAACGCCTGCTGCGAGAGAATAATATTAACCCCGATGCTAACTTATAATTCTAACTCTTTCTCTTCTATTTTCTTGCCCAAATTTTCTCTAATAAATCGTAAAAAGGTTGCCAATTATCTTCTTGAGTAATTGGCTCCCAGACTGACTCAATTACAGGTCTGAGTAATGCTGTTTTAGGGTTTTGAGATTGGAGGTGAGTTTTAATATTTTCCATTTCTTCTGCTGGAAAATCGCTTAATAATTGATAATATAACTTCCGCCATGTTTCCCAAGGTTCTAAAATAAAAGAAGCGTTTTTGAAAATCTCATTAACATCTTTGCGCCAGTAATGAGAAAAAGATTCTCTTAGTTCGCTAAAAAAGCCATGATAGCCTATTTGTGTTGCTTCTAAAACTTTTACGGTTTGCCAAACTAGCTCTTGTGCTTGGGGGCGTGGTAATGTTTTAAATCCCAACTTATTCGCCATTAAACGATAGTATTCATCATAATAATAATCCTCAAATTGTTCTAATCCTGCCGCTAAATCTGACTTCTCCATCACCATCGCTAAGGGTGCTTGTAATCTTTCCAAATTGAGCTTGCAAATTCCTGGTTGCTGTGCATAGCAATAGAGTCCACCATAATCGAAATAAGCAGCAGTAAAACGAGGATTATAGGTCGGAATAAAGGCATAAGGACCGTAATCAAAACTTTCTCCTGTAATCGACATATTATCTGTATTTAGGACTCCATGACAAAATCCCGCCGCCATCCATTGTGCTGCTAAAATTGCGATACGCTGCACCAATTCCTGATAAAATTGACTATATTTTGCTTGAGTTGGGGGAATATGAGAATAGTAAATTTCTATAACGCGATCGAGGAGTTTGCGAATTAAATCTGGACGTTGCAGATAATGCAATCTTTCAAATGTGCCAAAACGAATATGAGAAAGACTGAATCTAACCATTACTGACGATCGCGTCGGGGAAGGTTCATCACCTCGCCATAAGGCTTCTCCTGTTTCAATTAAACTCAAACAACGGGATGTTTTAACGCCCAATTGGTGCAATGTTTCTGCGGCTAAAACTTCTCTGACTCCCCCTTTTAAAGTTAAGCGTCCATCGGCTGTTCTCGAATAAGGCGTTCTCCCGGAGCCTTTTGTGCCAAAATCGTATAACTGCCCATCTATGCCTCTAACTTGTCCGTAGAGAAAACCTCTTCCATCGCCGAGAAAGGGATTATATTCGCCAAATTGATAGCCGTGGTAACGTAGGGCGAGAAAGGGTCGTACTCCTTGAAATAAGCCAAATGCTTCGATAAAGTCATCATCGCTAACATTTTGAGGGTTTAAATTAATCAAAGGAAGAAGCCGATCGCCTCGAAAACGTAAAGTATGTTCTGGAAAAGAAGCCGCAGAGACGCGATCGCTATAATCATCGCCTAAATCTTCCATCACGGTTTCGTATTGGAGGTTAAGAAAAGAGTTCATACAAAAAAAGATGAGTTATGAATGATGTAGGGTTAGCGATCGCCTAAAGACAAAGTTAGTTTATAGTTTAAACAAATTTCCCATTTTATACTTCTGACTTATGGCAGATTCAATTATGTATCAAGAGGATTGTTATGTTATCCTCGAACCCGATCGCCCAGAACAATTTCTCTCAGAAGCAGAGTTACTCGAAAAACTTAAGGGAATTTTGCAACAACAGGAGGAATTACCGCGAGATTTACAAAAGTTTAATTCTCTGGAAGAACAAGCGCAACATTTACTGGAAACGTCTTGCGAGTTTAATGTTTCTCCGAGTCAATATCTGCAATGGTATGTGACAAGATTGGAGAAAAGATAATTTCTCGTACCTATTTAATTATCATCTGTAACAGTAATTAATGCAAGTTCGATCCATTCTTCTTGGGTTTGTGCGAGGGTTGTCCGAATGCCGGGACCGAAGAATTTTTCGATTTTTTCTTGTTTGTCTTGCCACTGTTCTAAACTGACAAAAGGGGAGTAAAAGTCCAAAATTAAAGCATAATTGCCCTCGATCGCCTCTTCCCGGAGTTCCTGAAGATTGGGGAGTTCTTCATCAGGGGCGATCGCCAGTTTCATTAAAGGATAATCTAAATGAACGGGTTGTCCGTAGCGATAGCGGGTGATATCTTTGCGAAGTTTTTGTTGAATTTCTGTTGCTTGTTCTTCTCGCAATGCTAATACTTCTGGTGACGTGGGTTTGCTGTAGGGGATGGGTTTAAGTTCTGAGGCTTTTAAGGCTAAACCGCCAAGGAACAAAGGTATTCCATAGAAAAAACCATTCAGGTTAAGGGTGGGTTTACCGAAAGCGTAGGCGATAACTCCCATAATTGTTAGGATGCTGCCAACAGAAAGACCGAGTAACGCGAGGGGAATTTTTCCGAACATTGCTAAGAGTTTTAATTGCTTTTCGATTTTATCTTGCGATCGCCATAGTAGGGAAGTTCAATCCAACTAAATTACGCTTAATGTGAAATTAAAGGGAAGAAGGAACAAAATAAAGGCGATCGCTATTTCTTTTAGAAATAGCGATCGCCTCACTGGATAGAAACATTAAATTTTGTTAAATTTAATCTCCCTACATCCTGCATTTAGATGTCTTTTTCACCAAAATCCCGAGCCATGTGTTCAAAAGGTGCATCAATAAAGGCAGTATCCGCAATTCCCGCATCCACAGCCATATTCTTGACGATATCCTTCATGATTTGAATACCCACCACCGTCGGACCGATGGGAACATTCAAAGAATTATAAGTTTCTCGCAATCCCTGCAAGACCCGCTCATCTAGAACATTTGTATCTCCCGCAACCAAAGCATAGCTGGCATAGCGAAGATAGTAGTCCATATCCCGCAAACAAGCAGAATAACGGCGAGTCGTGTAGGCATATCCTCCTGGACTCAGAAGTTCGGGAACCGTCTCGAAAAGTTGAGCGCTGGCCGCCTTAACGATCGCCGCAGCATTGGCAGTAATCATGGTCGCCACCTCAACTCGTGCCATGCCCGAAGTAAAATAGGCCTTGAGGTCATCCATCGCATTGCGATCGAAGTAACGGCCAGCTACATCGTAGTTTCTTATTAGGTTTGTTACCGCATCTCCCATCAAAACTGAACTCCCAATGGAAAAGATTTTTACATTGATATGACTTTTAATTTATTTATCATCCCATAGGGCTGACCGCTCGCAGCCATAAGAGTGTCTTTCCTGCCATTTTGATACATTTCTTCAAAAAACAGACTTTTTCCCCAGATTTTGTTTATCGGGTTACAGTTTTGGAATGTTTACAGATTTGCGATCGCCCGCGATCGGGCAATTTTGTATCGAGTCATACAAAATATAGCCAAACCCCTGCCTAGGATGAGGGGTTGAAAATAGGCAATAAATTAAGGAGTCACCCCTCAGATGCCCGAAACACCTCAAGAAGTTTTAAAGATGATTCAGGATGAAAATATCCAAATTATCGACCTGAAATTTATTGATTTACCCGGAACATGGCAGCACTGTTCCTTTTACCAAGATCAAATTGACGAAAACTCTTTTGTTGATGGGGTTGCTTTTGATGGCTCCAGTATTCGCGGCTGGAAAGCCATCAACGAATCGGATATGTCTATGGTGCCCGATCCCAAAACTGCTTGGATCGACCCCTTCTACAAAGAAAAAACCCTGAGCATGATCTGTAGCATTAAAGAGCCGCGCACGGGAGAATTATATGCCCGCGATCCTCGCAGTATTGCTACGAAAGCCGTCGAATACCTCAAAAATTCAGGAATTGGCGATACAGCCTTCTTTGGACCGGAAGCCGAGTTCTTTATTTTCGATGACGTTCGCTTCGACCAAAACGAACACGAAGGTTATTATTACGTGGACAGCGTTGAAGGGTGTTGGAATTCCGGACGAGAAGAAGCAGGAGGAAACCTCGGTTACAAACCTCGCTACAAAGAAGGGTATTTCCCCGTTGCACCGACGGATACCTTGCAAGATATGCGAACGGAAATGCTACTCACCATGAAAGCCTGTGGTGTTCCCATCGAGAAACATCACCACGAAGTCGCAACGGGAGGACAAAACGAACTGGGTGTTCGTTTCAACACCTTAATCAAAGCCGCAGATGATTTAATGACCTATAAATATGTCGTTAAAAATGTGGCCAAGAAATACGGTCGCAGTGCAACCTTTATGCCCAAACCGTTGTTTAATGATAATGGTTCCGGGATGCACACCCACCAATCGATTTGGAAAAATGGCGAGCCTCTTTTCTGGGGTGAAGGGGGTTATGCAAACCTGAGTCAAATGGCGCTACACTATATTGGCGGTATTCTCAAGCACGCTCCGGCATTGTTGGCATTTACCAACCCTTCCATGAATTCTTACAAGCGCTTAGTGCCTGGATTTGAAGCACCCGTTAACTTGGCTTATTCTCAAGGAAATCGTTCTGCTTCGGTTCGCATTCCCCTCTCGGGTCCTAATCCTAAAGCAAAACGCCTCGAGTTCCGTTGTCCCGATGCTACAGCTAACCCCTATACGGCTTTTGCAGCGATGCTGTTGGCAGGTCTTGACGGCATTAAGAATCAGATCGATCCCGGTTCTCCTTTGGATGTGGATATTTACGACTTGTCTCCTGAAGAGTTGAGCAAAATTCCTAGCACTCCTGGATCTTTGGAAGATGCTTTGGAAAACTTGCAGAACGATCATGCGTTCTTAACCGATCCGGAAGTTTTCACAGAAGACTTTATCGAGAACTGGATTTCCTATAAGTTGGATACAGAAATCAACCCGATGCGTTTGCGTCCTCATCCTTTTGAATTTGCTCTTTATTACGACGCTTAATTAACCCGACGAAATCAGGATTTTATCCAGTCGTATTTTTTCTATGCGATCGCAGCTACCTTTCCAGGTGGCTGATTTTTTTGGCTTACAAGGACAAAGCGGCGATCGCGCTTGTATAAATTGTTAATAAACGGATTTCATCGAGGGGTTTATCGTCATTCCAAGTTAAAGTTAAACAATAATGACTGCCAGTTTTATCCACTAACTGCGTTGTAAAATTAAGCACTCCCGGTTCCGATCCCCCTTTAAAAGCAACTGTTTGCCAATCAGCAGGATTCGCAATTCCAGGATTGACAGACATCAAAGGCAAATCCCCCACTTCTGCCATTAAACTGCATAATTCTCGACTGGTAAAAAACCATTCTATATCAGTGGCGATCGGGTTTCCCGTAAATAGATTTGCATTGGGTAAAGAAGCCGATCGCGCTGCTGCTAAAACTTGTCTTTTCTCTTTTTCATCACCGTCGCGATATTGTTGCAAAAATGTTTGATTCTCTGGATTTTTTAAAATAAAGGCTTCGCGGGTGGTTAAAAATGGTTGATTGCGGTCTGAAAATGCCTCTACCTTTTCCCGTCCCAATAGAAAAATTAACGCATCTGTTGCTGTATTATCGCTGAGAGAAATCATTAAAGTTGCCAAAGTGTGTAAGGTTACGGGAAATCCTGCTTGCCAATCTTGTAATATTCCCGAGGGCAAACTTTGCCATTGAGAATCAAGTTTGACTACATCATCCCAGGCTAAATTCTCTCCTATTATTTCCTTCTGTAATGCCGCTAAAACTGCCAATTTAAAAGCCGATCCGACTGCTAAAGGGCGATCTCTATTGAGTTGCGCGATCGCCTCCCCATCTTTCGTGACCAAAAACCCTATTTCTCCAGAAAACTCTTCTAATTGTTGCAGGATTTCTGTCCAACTCAAGCTATTACCAATGGGAGGTTGAAAGAATAAATAGATAATCTGTCCATTTTCATTTAAACTGATTTGAGCGGGAACACTTCCTTGCTCAAAGACAATCAAATAGCCATTTTCTGTTTCTTGAACGTTTTGATAATTTCCTAAAGTTTGCTGGATTTGTCCGAAAATTTTATCGATATTCGCCAAAGGAATTTGTTCGAGAAATGATGGATCGAATAACTCTGCTTCTGGAGAAGATGCTGTAAATAGGCGATCGAGAACTGCGATCGGTGTAGCGATTTGAGTTGTGTTTTGTGATATTCTCGGAGAAGCTAAAGTTACAGATTGAAACTGCGTCCAGAAAAAGGACATCAAGAGAAATCCAACAAGAATTTTTTTCATGGTATTTTTGCAATTTGTAACTCGTTGAAAAATACGATCGCATCTCCTTGACAAGAAACGCGATCGCAATCTAAAAACAATACTCAATTTTTATGAATTGAGTTCAAAAGGATGGCGAAAATCTTTGCCGACGATAAATCTTGTTGTCTCGATCGGATAAGTTTTCACATAAATAAGACAACCCGTCTCTGATGCAGGACTATAAGGGAGATTGGGTGGATAGCGCAGCCAACTCCTAGTTGGGTAACAGCCTAACTCATCCTTCCAGGTTCCCTCAATGATAAAGATTTCTTTAACTTCAGTCTCAACCACATTTGATAATGCCGTCCCCGGTTGCCAACGCTCAACCCAAGTTTTTTCTAGGTAATCGCTTTGGTGATAGAGGGGTTGCATCTCGATTTGAGGGATAATACCCGATCGCCAAGGTGAATCATAAACATTGGTTCTCACTTTTTGTCTACTTTTGCCCCCGTGTTGACGCAACTTCACGAAAGTCAAACAGCCTTCTTTACTATAAGGTGAGTGATTAAATCCTTCAGGATTGAGCATATAAGTTCCCGGTGAATGCACCCCTGTTTCATCGGCAAAGTTTCCTTGAAGAACCAAAATTTCTTCTCCACCAGGATGACCGTGTAGGGGGAAAAACCCTCCAGGATCGAACCGAGTCAGCATTGTTACTGGATGCTCTTGAACCTCATGGTCAGATTCAAAACAACCAAACCAAATCCCAGTAAAGGTCGTTTGATACCAAACTAATGATTTAAAGAGTACGTGAGTGCGGGTACAGGGGTTGCTATTAATTTGTTTGGGTTGCCATTGGCTCTGAAAAGACATTGTTTTAGACTCGTACTAAACTAATTCTCCTGTTTCTTGCAGTGCGTGAAGTCGCCGATAAATTCCTTGTTTGTGTAACAATTCCGCATGACTTCCCACCTCTACAATACGTCCAGAATCGAGAACCACAATTTTATCTGCTTCTCGCACCGTACTCAATCGGTGAGCAATAATAATTGTGGTACGGGTGCCGAAAATCGATCGCATTGCCAATTGAATCAAGCGCTCCGACTCATAATCTAAGCTCGAAGTCGCTTCGTCAAAGATTAGCACATCTGGGTTCATAATTAACGCCCGTGCAATGCCAATTCGCTGCCGTTGTCCTCCCGACAAACGCACCCCGCGCTCCCCTACAATCGTATAATAACCATTGGCAAGGTCTCCCAGAAAATCATCGACGCGGGCAATTTGGCACGCTTCCTCAACTTGAGAGAAAGAAGCAAGAGGATTACCATAAACTAAATTATCCAAGAGGGTGCCGTTGAAAATATCGACCTCCTGATGCACGATCGCCAACCGCTTGCGATAGCGGGTAATATCCAAACTGCGAATATCGTCTCCATCCATGAGAATTGAGCCGCGATCGGGTTCAAAATAGCGAAAGAGTAATTTCACCAAGGTCGATTTTCCTGACCCCGATCGCCCCACTAAGGCCACGGTTTGATAGGGTTCGACCAATAAACTAATATCCTGCAAAATTGGGCGATCGCGATCGTAACCAAAAGTTAACCCAGAAAGCTCGATTTTCCCTGTAAAATGATAGGAATTTCCCTCAACTTCTGGTAATAAATTCGCTGCATCGCTTCCTTCCGGCTCTTGTAAAAACTCATGAAAGCGCACCATTGAAGCATAACGACGAGCAAATAATTCGGCTAAATCGCTCAGGGGATTTAGTTCCGAATAAGCCATACTCGTAACCGTGAGACAAGTGACGAAATAGCCTAAAGAAATGCGTCCTTGTAGTGTTTCCCAAAGGGTAAAACCCAAAATAAAAAACTCGCAAGAGCGAACAAATATTTGCTGCTGGATATGTAAATATATATACCCTTTGTGGATGCGATCGAGAACAAAGCGAAGTTCGCGATCGAAGCGCCTTTTTTGCCGAGTAAATTCTTGGGATTCATTGGCATAAGCCTTCACGGTTTTAATATTGGTAATAATTTCTGAGGTACGACTTTCGGTATTTTCCATATACCGATCCAAAATTTCCTCTTTGCGAATCAACTTCCGCAACTTTTTCCCAGAAAAAGCAAGAACTAAGATAAACGAAAGAAGAAGAGCGATCGCAATCCGTCCGTCAATTAAGCAAATTATCCCAAAAATTCCCAAAATTCGCATCAATTTAGGAATCACTTCTCCGGCAATTTCTGGGTAAGTCCACAGATGGTTAGATAGTCCTCGCGCTACTTTTCCGGCAACGCGACCGGGGTTATTTTCATCGTAAAATCCTAAAGGTAAGGTGAGAATTTTTTTGACCGTCTGATGGGCAGAATCTCGGCGCACTTTCAACGCGATCGCCCAGTGATACCAGAGTCCCGTCCACGATTCTATCGGTACTCCTATCACCGTTACGAGAAAAATCAGCCCTAATAATGTTCCTAATGCTAAAAATTGACCCTCGGGTAGATTCGTTATTTTGGCAATATTTGCTACAAGGAACTGTGCGGCCTTGTCTAAAGAATCACCCGATAACACATTCAAAATTTGTCCGATCGCATAAGGCACTACTAAATCAACAATCTGAAAAAAACTCGATGCTGCAATACTGAAAACCGCGATCGCGCGGTACGATCGGTAATGATTCAGTAAATCTCGAAAAGAAGCCACAATCTTTAAGGGGGGGTCGCGATTTTTGTATTATCTTTTGTAGTATTACACATAATACTACAAAAGATAATACAGCACTCTTTTTTTTTGTGGCAGTCTTGCAAGCGCCAAAATTACGAGGAGTTTTCAGGGCGTTGGAGAATCTCTTGGAAGGCATCAAGAGAGGGAATAGCGATCGCTTGTCGGAGTAAATTCGCGAGGATGGCATCATCTTGAATGCCATTGACCGCTTCAACCAGAGCATCGGAGACTGTTTCAAAACGGACTTGAAGCACGGCAATGATATCTTCTTGGCGACCTTGTTGTAGTCCTTGTTGCAGTCCTTTCTCAATGCCCAAACGTTCTACACTGGTGATGTACGGCATTTTCTCTTCCTCCTCATAACGATAGATTTCGCGGGTAAAGTTTTCTTCTAAAGAGCGTGGTAAACTCATCATCCAGTCAATCAACCGGAATAGTTCTAGGATATCTCGTCTTTCGTAACCCCGTCGATAGAGACTCTTGGCAATGGTGAGTTTCTCTTGATAGCGATTATCGGGGTTTTGGCGGGTTTTCTGGGTTTCCCGATGTGCCGCGACAATCACGGCAAAAGGATTGTTACTTTCGGCTAAAGTTTGAGCAGTGTAGTCAAGGAGTTTCACTGTGGGAAACTTGAAGATAACTGCACCCCCTAAAATCTTATAGCCGTATTTTTTGGGTCGCCAAGATTTTGTTTCATCAGCCAGCACCGCTAAACTGAGAACTTTCTGACGATAGCGGTCATAAATGCGGCAATTATAAATGTACATCCGTTCGGCAAATTCGGATTCGGGTTGGCTCTGAACTTCGATATGAATCAACAACCAAGTTTCTTGTCCGTTGTTCAGCCAAACTTTCACCAGTTTATCGGTAGTTTTACGTCCGGTTTCGGCTTCGCGAACAATTTTCTGGAATTCTTTATCCAAGAATTCATAGCCCCGAGTCCAATCAATGGCCTCATGGACGCGAGGAAAGAAAAAAGCGAGAAGAAATAAAAGGAAATCGCCTCTTTCCAAGGAGAATTGTATTCGGCACGGGTTTCATTGTCGGTCTTGACATACTCTCACCGCTAAACGCTTGAGCGTTCTAGCGGTCAGACCCCGCGTCGCCGAAAGGCGCAAGGGAATGCTGACCAAGAGAGCGGGAGATTCTTGAACTCACATTCAAGATTTCCTGCTTCACAGATTTTTGACTAGGCAAAGCCCCCGTCAGATCATCTCCACAAGCATTTTCTGATACGCTATGCCCTAGCGCATTTTCGATTCCTCTATCTCTAATAACTTCTGCTGCTGCGATATCCCGATGGGTTTTGTATCCACACTCCAGGCAATGATGTTCTCGTTCAGAAAGTGATTTTTTCCCGGTGTGAAAATTACATTTTGGGCAGATTTGGGAAGTGTAGTTCTTGTCAACTTCCGCGACAAAAACATCTCTTTTCCACGCCACCCATTTGAGAATGGTAATAAATTGACCAAAAGCAGCATCTAGGCAATGTTTAGACAACATTCCTTTTGCCCAAGATTTAAAGTTAATATCTTCAAAAAATATTGACTGTGCCTGGTCGCAAAGGTAATGTGCTAGTTTGAATTGCCAATCTTTACGCGTATCAGATATCTTTTGGTGTAATCTCGCTATTTTCTGGTTTAATTTGTGTCGATTATTAGACCCTCTCTTTTTGTTTCTTAACCTACGTTGCAGCGATTTCAGCTTGCTATGTAGTTGGTTCAAAAAATGGGGTCTTTCGACCAGTTCTCCATCAGAAGTTGCCAGAAATTTGTCCAGTCCCAAGTCTATCCCAATGGCATGACCGTGAAATGGGACATCCGGAATATTTACATCTAACTGCAAAGACAGTAGAATAAAATATCCTGATGCTTTTTTGATAATTCTCGCTTGTTTAATCGCGAAACCATCGGGAATATCTCTCGATTTCCTAAATTTAATCCATCCCAATTGAGGCAGTTTAATCTGGTTTTCTTGGAGACAATTCTTGAGCATTTGAGGATACACAAAAGAACGCATCCTATACTTATTCTTAAAACGAGGAAAACCTAGTTTTTTTGATTTCCTATCTGTAAATGCTCGCTCTAATCTTTTTAAGACCTGTTGCAAGACTTGAGCATTCACCGATTTTAACCACGGGTTGGTTTTCTTGGCTTCTGTTAATTGTTTGGCTTGGTTGTTGTAATTTGGGAATGGTTGATCCGCCGGAATGATATATTCTTTGTCCAGAGAACAAGCATTAACAGAACACTTCCGAGAGTTAATCCAATCTTTTCGCTCTCTGAGGGCGTAATTCCAGACAGCACGACACACTCTCAAGGTATTTTCAATTACCTCGATTTGCTTTTCGTTTGGGATTAATTTATACTCGTAAGTAAGTGTTAACATTTTGACCTCCTGAATTAGATTTTAGCAATCTTTACAGAGAATGTCAATCTATTTGGACTCCCTTTGGACTCCCTTTGGTCGGTTTTGTTTGTTGGCAAAAATTCATCTCACCACTAACCCTAATGCGCGTAGCGCAGGCTTCGCCAACGGGTCTAGCGGGAGTCCTCTTTTTGCATTTTGTAGATAGGACAATCGCATGGATTCCCCCTAAACTTAGACCCAAATTGAATATTTTGTCAACTCAGAGGTGCGATCGCTTTCTAAGTCTCCAAGGAATTGAGAAGATCTTGGAAGGCATCAAGGGAAGGGATAGCGATCGCTTGTCTGAGTAAATTAGTAAGAATTGCCTCATCTTGAATGCCATTGACCGCTTCAACCAGAGCATCGGAGACTGTTTCAAAACGGACTTGAAGCACGGCAATGATATCTTCTTGGCGACCTTCTTGGCGACCTTCTTGCAGTCCTTTCTCAATGCCCAAACGCTCTACACTGGTAATGTACGGCATTTTGTTTTCCTCCTCATAACGATAGATTTCGCGGGTAAAATTTTCTTCTAGGGAACGAGGCAGAGTCATCATTTCCGCAATCGAGCTTGCCAAAATCAGCTTACTCTAAGAGCTTGCTCGATGCTCTTGGGTTCAATTTCTTCTGTCGCAAGCTCTGGTAAATAACGAGGCTAATAATGGTGCAGAGAAACAAGATGCTTGTATCTATTGTGCCAAATCCTAGTCCACCGTTTTTAACCGATTGGGATAGCAAATCACCTGTCGAGGCTCCCAAGGGACGAGTCAAAATATAGGCTAACCAAAAACCCAACACTCCATCTAAACGCAAGTAATAGTATCCTCCGACAACCAAGCCAATCAAGATAGCGAAGATCATCAAAGCCTGTCCGTAGCCTAATCCTGTACCCTCAGACAGCAAATCCCCTGCTGCTGTACCCAGAGCAAAGGTTAACAAAATGGCAATCCAATAGTAGGCTTCGCGCTTGACCGTGTTGATAGAGTGCATAGCTAGGGTCTTTTCGTTGGCATACCAAACAGCAAATACAGCGAGCAAGCCAATACCAAAGACGACCGTTGTAGTGACTAAGCTAACACCAAATTCATCCACTAATCGATCCGTTATCAATGTGCCGACGATACTAATTAACACGACAACTAACCAGTAATTGGCGGGAACATAGCGTTTCAGCCGAAATTGATTAAATAAGGCAACTAACAAGCAGGCTCCCATCATGTAGGATGTGATAGCCAAGCCCAGATTGAGCGTAAAGGCTAGATAATCGGCTGCGGTTTCGCCGACAGTGGTTGCGAGTACCTTGATGATCCAGAAAACAACGGTCACTTCTGGCACTCGGTTTAACATAGGTTTCGGGGAATCCATAGATTTTCTCCTAGGATAATGGATAAGGTAACATTCTCCACCCGATTTTAGGAGGCAATCGTTAAGGAATCGGCAAGAGAACCCAACGAATTGTTATTAAACATGAGGAAAAACGACTCGATCCAGAAATTCATGCCCTTTATCTTGCTTCCAGAGATTCCCGTCTTCCTTGGTATATCAATCTTCTGAATGTCAAAATTAACTGCAATGTAAGGATCTTATCGATTTCTTGACTGTTGATTTCTAGAATGAATTTAACTTCCGCAAGGGAGTCTGAATGTTAGTCTCAAATGGAGATCCTTGCAATGAAAAAATCACTGAGTCTGTTGTCCTTGGGTATCTTAAGTGCTATTGGACTTAGCAGTGCAGTTCGTGGGGTTTATGCCCATCAAAATCAGCGTCCGATCGCTCATATCCCTCAATCCCCCGATTCTATCTTGGCTCGAGATATCGAAGAAGAAGGCGAAATGAATGACGATCGAGAAGAGCAGCAGGAAGAGGCTCAACTGCAAAACTTGGCCAAAATTACACCAGAACAAGCTCGGCAGGTTGCTGAAGCGGCTCGAGGTGCAACGGCAACTGAAGTAGAGCTAGATGTAGAAGATGGCAGCTTGGTATACGAAGTCGAGTTTGCTGACGCTGAAGTTCTCGTTGATGCGGGTAATAGTCAGATCCTCAAAATTGAAGAGAAAGGGCAGGAGGAAGATGATGACACGGAAATGCCCGTCCGAGGAAGTATCCAAGTTCCCGATAGTGACCAAGATGCAACGGAACATTAGAACGGTTTTTTAGGCACGACTTAACGCAATTAGTGCAGGCTCTTAATAATCCTCTCTTTTGTAAATAAACATGAACAAAGTTGCTAAAGTCACCCTGTATTTCTGGATTATGAAGATCCTTGCGACAACCTTGGGTGAAACAGCAGGAGATTTTCTCTCCATGTCGTTAGGTCTGGGGTATTACGTGGGCTTTGCGGTAACGATTTCGATTTTGGCGATCGCTCTGTTTAGTCAAATTAAGGCTGACCGATATCGCCCCGCTTTGTATTGGACTGCCATTATTGCCACGACTACTGCTGGAACCGAAGTATCAGACCTGATAGATCGCTCCTTGGGCTTGGGCTACGCTGTCGGCTCTCTGCTTCTGGTCTCCGGTCTTTTGGGAGCGCTAACTTTCTGGTATTACCGCGATCGCGATCTAAGCGTTTATCCCATCTTCAAAAAAGATGGAGAGACGATGTACTGGCTTGCAATTGTGTTTTCCAATAGCCTAGGCACAGCCTTTGGCGACTTTCTGACAGATAATATGGGTCTGAGCTACATACAAGGTTCTTTAATAACAGCAAGTATAATTGGTTTGGTTATCGCTCTGCATTACTGGACGCAACTCAACGACATTTTGCTGTTTTGGGTGGCATTCATCTTCACCCGCCCTTTTGGAGCTACCTTTGGAGATTTTCTCACTAAGCCCATCGACCACGGGGGGCTGGCAATGTCGAGAGGTTATGCTTCCATCGCCGCTTTTCTCCTGCTAGTGATAGTTCTGGTATTTTCTTTGCGAAATAAGACAGGAGATCGCCCCTCTATGTCAAAACAGAACAAACTCTGATAGTCTCCAGATCCATCTCGAACTTATTCTTGGAGAGGAAGCTGTACTTTAAAGCAGCTTCCTTTGTTGACTTCGCTAGTGACGGTAATGATGCCACCGTGGTGTTGTACAATTGCCTGGGCGATCGCTAACCCCAACCCCGAGCCACCCCGATCGTGGCTACGAGCAGCATCGGCTCGCCAGAACCGTTCAAACACTTTTGGCAAGTATTCTGGGGCAATACCGATGCCGGTATCCTGCACAGTGATATGAATGTGCGAACTGATAGCCTTGGCTCTGACCCGAACTTCGCCACCTTCAGGAGTATATTGCAGCGCATTTTGGATCAGGTTGGTCAGGACACGGGTAATTTGATCGGCATCCCCCCAGAGGGTTAAGTCAAGGGCGATTTCGTGATTGATCGCAATCATATTGGCCTGGGCTTGAGATTCATACAGAGTAATCAAATGGGTCAAAAGCTGGGAGAGTTGGATGGGTTTTCTCATTTGGATTTGCTGACCATTGCTCCGCGCCAGCAATAGCAAGTCTTCGGTCAGTTTCGTCATTTGTGTCGTGGCACTGGCAATAGACGAAAATACTTCGCGATCGTCCTCGCGAATGCCCTCTGGATATTTTAGTGCCACCTCTAATTTACTGGAAATAGCCATGAGCGGCCCCCGTAACTCATGGGA
>NZ_JAYGHV010000144.1:0-20268 GCF_034932145.1 Spirulina sp. 06S082
GAAGCCCTTGACGAGGATTGAACTCGTGACCTCACCCTTACCAAGGATTTTCAGTCATCTTACGCGATCGCACTACAACGGCGATCGCGTTTCCTATTTTTAGAGTTTGCAAAAATAAACAACGGCTAGACTCAAGTTTCTTGATTTACATAAAGATGGCAGACCCTTAAGGGCTTGCCAGAATTTTTGAGACTGTGTTACCTTTATACTACAGCAGTATATATTGTTATCAGTACGAATAAACCGATAATTTTTTTTTGAGGATTTTTTAACTATGGTTGCATTCGCTCCAGCATCTTTGCCAGCATCAATAGACACTTATGAAAAATTAAAACTGTATGTGGATCACATTCTTTATCTTGCTTGTAGGGATGTCGCCTATACCAATGATAATGGAATTATGGAATCCGTAATATCATCGGTTCAATGGAGCGTGCAACCCCCAAGCACTATAAACACTACATCAAATATTATCGATTACAGAATTACAAAAAGCGCGATCGCGCTGCAACCGGATCACGCTTTACTACCGGGAAATTTTTGGGATTATGGACTAGAAATTAAAAATAGTTCAGAATTCACTATTCCTTCTGCTTGGTTAACTTAAAATTATGCCTGCTCCCTATATTGTTGTTAGGCGGAAACCACACCCCTTTCCTTCTGTTGTTGTTCCGGGCGATCCTTCTGTTGTTGTTACGCGTCCTCCCTATGTTAAACCCGATCCAAGCCTAATAGAAGGTATAGGCGATGTTATTTTTCGACCGGGTAAAGCTGAAAGCGATCGTAGGCAAAGGCTTCATCAAAGATATCCGAACTTTAACCCACAAACAGGAAAATATGAACCGCCTGTAAATTTTGTAGAGGGCGCATCAAATGGGGTTAAAAATGTCGGTAATATAGCCGATAAAATCGGAGCGGTTTTAAATTTAATATCTTTAGGAGTAACAGGGGTACAAATAGCCAAGGCTATCCCTTCACTATTAAGAAATTCCCCGGCAATTGGTCAAGCGATCGCGAGAACGGCGATCCCTAGGAGAGTTATCAACCCCAAACCCTACATTAATCCCAAAAATTTTGGACCTCAAGATCGCATCCCTTGGCATTATCCAGGGGCTGCGGTATTAGGGGGAGGTGGACCCAAAATTCCTAATGGTGCTGCTGTTTTGAGTCCTAATTCTCCTGGGGGGCGCAACCCTATTGGCTCGTCCCCAATAGGGTCGGATAGAGTGTTCCCAATCGAACCGCCAAAATTTCCTAAAGCTCCATGTTAAAAAATGCCTATTCTTAATTGTTTACCGCAAGGTTTGAGGGACAAACTACCCAAAATAAAACCTAAACCTAAATCGATAAGTGAAGCCCTCTCTCCTCTTGTTTTCCCTATTGATTTCCCTTTTCCAAAAGATTCGCCTATTCCTTCAATAGGTAGTTTGTCCGATGCTTTTAAACCCAAAAACAACGGACAAAATTTTAGCGATCCTCGCGATCTTGCAAACGGCGATCGCGCTCCTGGCGAATATCCTGATAGAGAAGGATTTGCACCAGGAGCGGAAAATAAAGGTTTAGGGTATATTCCCTATAAAGTTACCTATCGCAGCGAAAGTTATTCCGAAAATAATGAGGGGGGTTGGGTAGGCGGTGAAAATTCGGTCAATGTTTGGGGTCCTATCGGCGGGTTTATTAAAACCGATAAATTTTACGGGTTTACCCATCATGGACCTGTAAATTTACCCTGGATGAAAACCGGAGGTAGAACGGGAATAGGGAGTAGCGCTCCTACTACTTGGGAAAATACCCGAATAACAATTATTGATATTAACCCGATGAATAGCGGGGAAGAGGAAAAAGACCCTAGAAGACCCTATATTCCTTCTCCTAGAAGACCGAATAAACCTCATCCGTCAAAATTGCCAGAATCTCCCACAAAAAAACCTAATAAAGAACCTGGGATAGGGGTTGGCGATCCGATCCCAGTAATACCGTTGAAACCCGATCCCATCCCTTCAATACCTAGTCCTAGTAATTCTTTACCCGATCCGAAAAAACCTAAACGAACCCCTTACCCTAATCCACAAACAAATCCTACAAAAAACCCACAAAAACGACCAATCGCACCCATTATTCCTTATCCTTTCCCTACTCCCGGACCCGCCTATACCCCTCCCGATACCCCTTTAGGTACTCCTACTGGTAGTCCTACTGGTTCTCCGTTAAATCTACCCTCGCCGTCCGAGTCACCTAGTGAATCTTCTGGAGGTAACGGTATTGGGAATATTCCTCTTATCCCCACATTTATTAAAAACCCAGTCAAACCAACTCCAAGCACTCCAAGTCAAAAATTAAGAAATGACGAGCCTTGCCGTTGTTCTGGACTTCAATCAGACGAGGATTATATGATTGCTAAAGCATTAAAAATTCAAGTTCCTATCGTTGTTGAGATAGCGGGAGTACCTGTTAATCGAACAAAAACAATTACAATTGTTTCAATTAAAGGAGTTTCTAATGCTAGTGACGTGCTGCAAGCATATCAATTAAGAGCAGATATGCGACGTACTCAAATATTAGCGAGAAATCAGATCGCCGGACAAGTAGGGATTAATAATAAAATTTTGTTATGGATGGAAGGATTTTTGAAAACTCAATTCCCTATCGCTATTAAATTGGCTCAAAACTCATGGAACGCCGCACAGGTATTAGTCAATAACCCATTGATAGACCGTGCGATCGCCATATTAAATTTATCACTGGCATTGCATAACGCGGCACAATTAAGTAATGAAATTCTAGTTACAGTAACAGGAACAATTGATTTAATTTTATCCTTTTTTGGCATTGAATGGAAAACTGTGGATAGTGACGGAGTAGTGAAACCTGTAAGCACTCAAGGTGTTATTAGTGAATTTTTCGCAAATACTCTTAAGAGAACTTTAGGCGCAGAAACCTTTACTAAATTATCGATTCAATGGTTGAAAGCTAACAGGATTTATCAAGCCGCATCTAATGTAATAGATTCTACTCAAAACACTTTAGATAGTATTTTGAATTTAAACGAACTAACCGCTAACGTAACGGGAAAAGTAGGGAATGCCCTAAAACGTGCAGGGGTTGTAATGGAAGATGCTTACGAATGGTTCGATGAAAAAGTCGATAGTGTTAGAGAAAATTCTAAGTTTGGGTGGATTAATAAGTTAGAAAACACCCAAGAAGCCGTCGAAGTAATTGAAGAAATTGTTTCGACAACGGTAGAAATTAAAGAATCATTGCAAGAAATGAAAGAAGCAACGGAAGAATTTAACGAAGCAATTGAAGAAGCGAATAAAGACAACCTAGAGCAATGGGAACAAGTTAAATTACAATCAGAAATACAGATCGATTTAGGAACATTAGAACTTTCTTCGATTGAAGATGACATCGAAAAAGATATAGAAGGGAATTAAAACTATGAACGATCTAAGGAAAAAAAACGACATTGAAAGAATACAGGACTTTCATAAAAAATACACTAATCGAAAGGTTAGAGAATTTTTTAGAGAGGAAGAAAAAAAGAATCGAGGTAACAGAAAAGAAAACAAGCTAGATGTTTTCCAAAATTTGTTATTACATGAGGAGAAAGATAGCGCTATTCTGACGCTATTAAGGCTTGAATTATGGAATAGCTTAAAGATGGATTCTATCTATGAGCAATTAAGAGAAAATCCTATTTTGGGGGCGATCTATGGTATCCCCGCAACCGACTTTCACGACACTGTAAGATTCAAGCCGCAATTGCATCTATTCTTCCGACAAAGTACCCACGATCAGCAAAAAGCCAAAAAAACCTACCCAGTGAGAATGAGTTTAAAGATTAGATTAAATGATGAATTTCTCGAAAAAAACTCATGGTTATTAACGAGAGAAGTTAAGGAAAATTCTCAGATAAAAAAACTGGCCAAAGAAATTTACAGGATTTTCAGAAGAGAAACTTATCAAAAAGGTTTAGAATATTTTACCTATAAAGACAAAGACAAAGACTATCAATTACAACTACAAATGAAAAATGAAAGTTTTGCTAAAGCATTGATAAAAGATATTTTGGCGATACAAGATGACAAACCGGATCATCAATCATTTTTCAGACATCACAAAGATGATGGAAGATTTAACCCGCAAACAGGAGAATTAAGAAAAAATCCTGAAATTAAACTATTTGGGGAAAAGGTTAAAAAATACAGCCTAAAGCGCTTAGAAGGGGAAATAAGACTACATTATGCTGAACTATTCATAGAAGGCTTGGAGAAACCGATTCAATTGGTCGAAACTCAGACAAAAACTGGTAAGACCCCTAGAAAAGCGCTAGAATCTTTTGATTTTCCTAAAGAGACAGGATGGAATACCTAGTAATGTTTGGCGATCGCGTCAAGAAAAATCCCCTCAAACGACATTTGCAGAATTACAAGTGCATGGGCAGACGCGATCGGGTAGAGCCAGACGAGGCGATCGCGTCTGCCCATGATTATCCCGACCAATAGCTTCACGAGACATGGCAATTAGTTGAGCAAGTGTGCTACATTCGTAATACACTTACAACGATGTGACAGAATGCCGCATACTTCACTCCCCCCAAATTACCAATTTGTTCCTTTTGAGTTGCCTGGTATTGGTAACATGACAAACGCAAGCACGATTTTAGTCCGCGCCGTTGAATGGTTAAAGGATCGTCGTGATAAATGTAACACAGGTTACGTTGAACAAGATGGAACCGTTACGATCGCGAGAGTTACGCAACTGGATGGTTCGGTTCTTTATTACGGGGATTTTGGCGATGCTAATGGGGGTAATACTTTTGCAACCGATGGAGATAACGCCTACCGCGCTATTAATAGTTGGAATTTTGACGGCGTTAATGAAATTGCATCTTTTAACATTAATTTACCCACCATTGCAATGTTCCTTGACGGCGCATATATGCAAGCAAGCCGTTTAACTTTTGGAAAAATCGAACCAATCCCAAACCCTTAGACCCGGTTCTCCCAGTTCATTTTCCTGACGGAGAACCGTAATGCCTACACAACTTCATCCTCAAACCCAAAAACAATCTAAACCTATCGGTGAACCATTTGATATGAAAAATCAAAATTACCGAATAGACAGAAACAAAAAAATATAAACAAACTAAGGTATTAATATTAATACCTTAGTTTATTGTTTACAATCGATAAATTTTTAATTCCCTTGCGCCGCGATAAACCTTAAATCCTAAACGATAAGGTAATCCCAAATCGAGAGCAGGATAATGAATCTTTTCTGTATACAATCTTTGCCAGTTCCCCGTAAATTCTTCATTGAATACTTGATAAATAAATCCCCGATACGGGAATTTGTAAAGACTGTTTAAGTCGATAATGAAGTGGAACGGTTGAGAAAATGTCCCTGAAGAATTAAAAATTGTAGTGTCGGTATTATTGTTTAATGGATGAGTTTCGAGTAGTATCATTGGGATTTTTTATGCTATAGTTTTATTATCTTAACTAACGAGGCAAATTATGGGAGTAGCAGTTGCTAAAATTACCGGAAAAACTTTAGTTTTAGCGGTTAAATTAATTAAAGAATCGAATTATTCAGCCGGGCTTTTAGCCAAGTTGGGCTTGGATACTAGCTACACATCGGGAGCTAACGACTTATACATTTCTGCATCTGTCGAAAAACTTATCGAAGATTTTGGCTGGATCGGTTTTAAATGTTTGTTAGAGCCTAGCGGTACACCCCCTAAAAGTCGTTTAACTCATATTATGGCTTGTCCTCCCGACAAAAATCCTCAAGATGTTATTGGGGAACAATACGATGGGAAAAAAATCCTCAATATCAAAATGGCTAGTTTTGAAGAACATATATAGAGTCGCGATCGCGTTCAGAATCCCATAAATTTTTTATGGGATTTTTTATCATGTTAGAAATTGTGTTTGCTAAGTATGGAACGGAAATTTTAATTGCTATTATTACAGCAATCGGTAGTGCTTTATCGGGAACTGTCGGTTATATCGTAGCAAGGGAAAATAACAAAAACCAATTTGTTCTATCCGCGTTAAAAGAGGTAAATGCAGAAAATGCAGCAGACAAAGCAGATTTAATAAATAGAATTCAACTTCTTCAGGAAGAATTTGATAAAATTAAATATTTAGAGATTGCTTGCGAAAAAGCAAAAGGATTAATAGAAATTGAAAATGAATCTCTAAAACAAGAAATAGAAATATTGATAGGCTTCTATGGCAATCCTGAATTGTTGAAGGAATTCGTAGAAAACGTTCGCTTAGTTAACCGAAAAGGGAGGTTTTTCAAATACGCTAACATTGATAAAATTTACGAAAAAATTATCAAAGATTAACAAAAACAATGATTGCTTTTTTACTCGGTTTAGTAGTTGGTTTAACCCTGGCTTTTTTGCTCTATGTTTGGATTTTGCATCAAAGTCCTTTTCATAATTAGGCGATCGCACTCCCCGGCCCGATCGCATCCCTGCGCGATCGCATTCCCCAACGCGATCGCCTTTCAAGTTACAACCTCTTTTTAGATGGGGGAGCGATATCCAATCCCTCAATATAAATGGGGAATTGTTCTTTGATGCTTTTCCAGTTGACGTGAACCGATAGCCCGTCACCAGTATCTCGGATGCTCTGAACGATACCGACTCCCCATTCTTGGTTTTCAATGGCGACAACACGATCTCCTTTCTTTAAGACGGGGATGGGGGTTTCTCGCGGGGGGTTTTCGAGTTTGTCTATTTGAGCCTGCTGTTCCGGGCTGAGTCGGGCGATCGCTAATTCAAGTAAGTCGCCGCAAAGAACCCCCTCTTTAGCTAATGATTTCATCGTCTCCAATGCGACATCTACAATAACCTCGTAGGTTTCCATGCAGTCGCAATTCTCAAGTAGCTCGACAATCTCAATAATATTTTCCTCTTGAGGATGAGAATGATCGCCCTTCTCTGCCTTCCATTGCTTAAACAATGCTTTCTTCTCTGGTGAAATTTTGGCCCAAATCTTTTTGACTTCTGCCGGGGAACAGTGATTTTTTATCTGCCATCCCTCCAAATCCTCGAGGGATTCGCAAAGCTCCAAAACTCCGGCCATAAATTCAATCTCCTCGCCAGATAATTTATCTGACGTTTTTTCGGGGTCTTGTTGACGATCGCCATCTTCTAATGTCTGAATCTCTTTATCTGCAATGGATTGCGGCTCTAGAGGCATTGACGATCGCGTTGACGATCGTTGACGATCGTTGACGATCGTGTGCGATCGTTCAGAATTGCTTCCCGATAAATCAGTTATTCGATCGTCCACATTTTCCTCGATCGTCAACGATCGCACACGATCGTCAATGGAATTTTGGGCATTGACGATCGCGTTATCGATTGTGCTGTCTGGGTTTTGTGGGTCCGCTTGGTCGCGATCGTCCACTTTCTCAGAAAAAACTGATTCAGAAAAAGATATCCCTTCCAAATAGAAGTAAGAATCTTTCTTCTTTTTCGCTTTGGGGAACAATCGCAGAAACCGAGCCGCAACATGATTGCGCTTCACATTATGATCTGACCGTCTGACTTGCTCGTTCCAAATATATTTAGGCTTGCCGTTCTCTTTTTCCTCAATTTCGAGAGTTCCATTGTCGATGTACCATTGCTCGAGCTTCTCCCAAATATCCTTAAGGTAGGTCTTAGCTCCTGGGGTAACTTCCAAACCTGTGTCTTGGCAGAAGGCAATGAGATGATTTGATTCGCGGCGTACTTCATCAATTGCGACCTCTGTGGCTTTGTAATTAATTCCCTCAATGGGCAATCGCTCTAGGGCATCCAAAACCTTGTTCAGGAACGCGGGCAAAATATTGTCGCGGATAAAAGTAGGAGAATCCTTAAATCGCGGATCGGCTTGTAGTTCTCCTTTTCGAGGGTCGGGGTTAGTTTTAAAGGTTTTATTGAAGGTGAGAAAGCAATATCTCGTTGCGATCGCATCCAAACTTGCATCAATGCGAGGGGGTAAGTTGATATTGAAGAAAAAGACCGATTTCACATCAAAATCTACCCCGTCTTTGTTTTTGGCTTCCGAGGTCAAAGAATCCCCAGTAATTGATTGCTTAAGGCTTTCAAGACTGTCGAGGGACAATGCTCCTGAGTTTTCAGAACTCCAGTTTATGCGACTATCTCTTAATGCAGAAAGCGGAAATTTGCGCCCTTGGTCGTATTGCTGAAAATCTGAAAGGGAACAAATACTCATGCCTTTGCCGCCGTACATCTGTTTCACCGTTGCCCGGATAGCATCTTTACCGTTTGAACCCGTTCCCTGACAGAGAGCGGCTCGAATGCGACCAACTTTAGTAAATTCCCTGACCCCTGGTAAATCTAGACTTGCAGCGATTAGTTTTAACAAAATATCTTGTTGAGCGGGTTCTAGGGCAGAGAGAAGGCGATCGCAATCTTCGCTGTTAGCGTTAGGGTCATATTTTGCATCGGAACAATAAGTGTAATAGTTGTTCAGATCGTGAGGGATTAATTTATGTTTTGGGGTTTGTCCCTCCCATTCAATTTTCAGCGTTCCATTCTCCAAATTAATGCCAGGAGGATTGATTGATTTAACGCTTACTCCTGTTAACTGTTTGGCCCATTGGAGGATGGTGCTGGCACTAGAAGGTTTTGCAAATTTACATTTGTAATCCCATTCTTCTTTGCCCCGAACGGTGTAAGTGTTAAGCCATCTGGCTATAGTTCTGAGAAGTAGGGCATCTTCTACAGCTTCATAAAATTTACCCGTCCATTGGTGCATCACGTCTTGGATTGTTATCCACGGTTTATCCCCAAACAATTCATCGTAAGCCTCTTGCGTCCAGATTTTCTCACTATCTGGGACATTGCTGGGTTCTTCTGAAACTTCCCCTATTGTTATGTTTCTCAGGAAATTTGTAACCTCTGATGATGGTGTGTTTTGTCGGGTAATAATCTTGAAGGTTGTTGCTTGACTGACTAATTTCTCGAAGGTCTCAAGCCCATGCTTTTTAATTACATCATCTACGCCTTTTCCTAATGCTGGGTCCCAGTTAATAACGTGAGTCTGACAGCCTTTTTCTGCAAGTAAACGACCGAGCCTTTTCGTGGCATAAAGTACAGTGTTTCTGGTTTCTGGTTTCTGGTCGGAATCATAGGCGATATAAATCTCTCGCTCTTCCGTTGCAAATAGCTCTAAGTCGGGGATGAGTTGAGGAACGGGATCGAGGTTTTCTGATGTTTGTACTTTTGGGCAACCGTTCCAGATGCCTACAATCCCGATCGCCGCATAACCTGCACTTAATAGGGCTGCTGTTTTCTTTGCGCCCTCGGTTATGAAGATGGGAATGTTGCAAACTTTTATCCATCTCCAAAAATCGGCGGTTTTCCATGTTGGGAGAAATTGAAATTCGCGATCGTAGCGTTTGGCGATTTTCTCCCATGCCTCGATCGTGGGTTCTAGGAAAAAGGCTTCGGTTTTGGCTTTGGGAGGGGCTTCATATTTGATAATTTTTCCCTTTTTATCGGTTCTCGGGTTGTTGGGTTTGAATTGCCCAAAGAGGCGTTCATCCCCGGTTTGAGGGTCTACGGTTTTGCACCACCATCCCCCATGAGCAAAGTGCTGATACTGCTTTAGGATTCCCGATCGCAACCTTCCATCGTTGCGCCGATCCTCTTGTGGAAGAGCATAAACTAAGTGTTCGTAAGATTCTTCTTCGTTTAAACTTTTAAAGTTTAAAGCGGCTATTTTGTCGTCGATCGCACTACGTCTAAATTCTTGCAAGTGGGAGACTCGAAACTCTTTTACACTGGTTTTTTGTGGTATAATTGAGGAAGTTTGAGAGACTTTTTCTGTTGTTTCTGTTAACATTATTTTTGCTTTTTAATGAACGGCGATCGCATTCCCTAAGAACGCGATCGCTTTTACTTAAAAGGGGAGTAGAACGTCGTCGTCGGGGAATCTCAATCCCTGAGATTCTCCAAATCTTTTGCATTGCTCAAATCGTGGTTCTTGATTAAAGTTGAGAAACCATTCTCTTTTTCCATAAAACAGGAAGGAACTGAGAGAGGCACGATGAAAGAGACAACAATAGGCAATAAACCAATAGGGATAAAGTTGCTGCCCTTCGCTTCTAACGAGTAAGCAAACTTCATTGCCCGGATAGATTCCGATATTTATTTTGAAATCGAATTCAAAGTGCAGTCTCGTTCCCCAGACGTGAAAAAGTTTAGAGATCATTTTCTTTGTGAACTAAGGTTGTTGGCGGTAATTCCTCGGCCAAAGCAGTTCGGGCAGATGCACCAACTTTGCTGATGGGGGGAGATTTCCCCTTCTCCATTGCATATCTCGCATTTCGTCGGTGTCGGTGTGCGATCGCGCTTCTCTGTTTCTGGTAAGGGCGCGGGCGCGGTTTCTGGTAGAGGCAAGGTTAGCTGTTTATTAAGAGTGTCTGATTCCTCTTGGTAATATTTGTCCTTCTCTTGCCTTGTGAGAATGCGATTTGGGGGTTTCTTTCGGGGGTCTTTTAGTTTGCGATTTGTTTTCATTGCTTGAATAGGAAGGACGATCGCGCCGCTAGACCTGACAGGCGATCGCAATTTAATTAAGAAGTGTTAGGCGATCGCAATGAATCCTCTCTGGATGTTCTATATCTTCAAAAAAAACTAACACCTCTTCCTGTGCAAACTGAGGATCCGCACGCTCATCTTCGTAAGGTAGTGAGTAAACCCAGCCGGTTTCGCCCTTCAAAAGATGTCCATTACCTGTAACCTTGACCCGATCGCCAGGCTTAAACGGCGGTTTGCTGTTGAGCCATTCCTCGTGGATTTCTTCTGCATACCTTTCTATCTCTCTTCTCACTTGGAGGAGTTGGCTGTTGAGAGTATAATAAGCATCTTTTTTTTCTTTTAGCCGAAGAAATCTCGCGATTTCGTAAAGATGTTCTTCGTACTGAACTTCTGGGGGTTTTTCATTGTTAATGTCTGGGGTTGTCATTGTTAATGATTGATAAATTTAGGGACGATCGCGCCGCTAGACCTGACAGGCGATCGCGTTTTGATTGGGCAAGAGGTGGGAATTGCACCCACTGGCCGCGCCCGTTGGCTGCAGCCCCGCTTCCGGCTCCTGCCATGAAAAGGCAATGTGGTGGGAGCACATCGCCATGAATGCTCAATTCGGTGTGTGGGAAGCGGTGGGAGTTGCACCCAAACAGTTAGGGGTCGAACACCTTTGGTGGGGTCGAACACTGAACTGCTGCGTTCTTGTACGCCTACTTCCAAGAAAAGGGGACGCAGCCCCTAGAGAGGAGATTTTTCGATGTGATAAATATCGACGATCCAGTTATAACATCAATTTATAGCATAATTGTACAGATTGATGTAAAAAGTCAAGCGCTTTGACTTTTTTTTAAAGTTGACTAAAATAAAAATTACAGATTGATGGAATTATGGAACTCAACTCAACTCAGCAGCAAAAAGATAAGGCAAATGTAACCGCGCCTCTTGTGGAGTGGTTAGATACCGTTCGAGGAGAAGAAAGCGAGTTGCAATTTGAAAAAAATCTAGGTCTTGCCCGAAATTCTATCCGCAATATAAGAGAGGGAAGACTTCCCGGCTACGATAAGCTCGTAAAAATTCGCCAAGGGACGGGAGTTTCTTGGGAGTTTCTTGGGAGTTTGCTTGAAGCCCCTTTCGATCCAAAGACAGTTTTGGTAAAAAAAAAACCGAGGAGGAAAAAACCTCTGATTTACAAGAAAAACTAATTGTTACAATATCTTCGCAATTAGAAAAGCAGTTAAATCCAATCTTTTATTTTTTCAAAAATTTTCTTTTAAAAGAGATGAGTGCATCAGACCCCCGACGAAAACTTGTTGCTCGGTACAGCGAAATAGAAGCGATCGCGAAAAAAATAGGAATAGAAGAGGACGATCTTCGTGCTTGGGTAAGCGGAGATAACCGATGGAATTATAGTAGAGGAAAAGCCCATCTCTTAGCGGATGAGTTGGGATGCAATATAGAGGAAATAGAAGAAACCCTTAACCTTCCTCACGATGAAATTAATCTAGAGGAAGGGGAAGGGGAAGAAAACGAAAACAATCTAGGTAAGAGGTCGCATCTCAATTGTTTTCACTAACCGACAAAGGCGACCATAATAATTAACAAGTCGAACTCGAACCCGTCGCTCAAATAGCTCTCCTGTAAACTGAGGAGCTACATACACGACTTCTATACTCCCTTGAGGGTTTGTTTTGGCATTCTCCCAGATGGCTTGCATATACTTGTCAAACTGATCGGGCAAGAAAAAATCTTTATGCGATTTTATCTTTTTCCATTGCTCCGGATTTGTTCCACTTGCAATAGAAATATGAGCAGAAGAGAAAATCCCCTTGTTTTCATTCATTGTTAGAATCCCACAAGGATAAGGACTCTTTAAAACTTCTGTCTCAATAATGGTGTTTTCAACAGGTTGCAAACCCAGTTCATTGAGAGTTAATATTCTTTTGGGCTTATTGTCCATTTTTTTTCTGTTCCAAATCAAATCAGAAGGAGAATTTAACTCCTCTGATTTGATTATTACTCTAGAAACATAAAAATTTAATGAATTAATAATTTCCCAGCATCTTTCAACAATGGTTTTTCTCATCCACATAGGGACGGTCAATAAGAGAGTGGAGTTGTTATATTGAACTCTTACAAAAGCAGGATGTATGCCCTGCTTTTGTAAGCAAGAAAAAACCGTTACTTTTTCGATATTACTAATCATTGATTGCTATTAACTGAGGGAAATAGATCGAAGCGTAAATTTATTGGTAAACGCAGAATAGTACCCTAGTGCCATTCTAGTTCTGAAAATTTTTTTACCCATAACGTATTTTATCTTTTTCTCTTTTTGTTGCCCTCCAGATAGAGAAACTGTCCGGAATCTCCTTTTTTGTAAAAAAGGGGCAAAGCCTCTTGACTATACTCCATCAATATGTACAATAGAGTATAGATTGATGAAATCGCAGCATGACAGGAAAAGAGCAAACAGAGCCGATCGCGAATCGCTAGGGTGCAAGTCCCGATTTTTCTAAAGTGCTAAACGTTCGACACCCCCAATAAAAAGCGATCGCACCCTGTTGCAGAAGGAAAACAGCCTAAATAGCGAGTTGCGACTCTCCGAGGTGAAAGACCCAGAGTTTTCCTAAAGTGCAGCGCGATCGACAACCAAAAAACAATAAAAAGCGATCGCGCAGTGCGACTATCCCAACTACCAGCGAGGAAATTATTTTTTCTCTTGTCGTTGCCGAGGTTCGTCGTCTTGAACGATTTGAGCTAAACGCTTAACCCGAGGTCGCGCAGACTGACTAGCTTCCTTCCTCTTGCGCTTTTTCTTCCCCCAATATTGAAATGCCAAAAAGCGAGCTTGATGGATATAAGCCATCAAAAATACAGCAAAAACAAAAGCTGTGCTTGCAATCTGTGTCATTTCCGCAAGCATATCCGAACCTTCTCTTAAATCAGAAAATGCAGGGCTTGCATACACGAAAAAAACAAAAAGACCACTAGAAATCCAGATTATCCAGTCAATTAACGACTCATACCAAAACTGTTTAGGAGGAATCCAAGACCATGAAACAGGCTGTTTTTGTGAAATTGCTACCCACTGACAAACAACGGTATGAAACCAAAATACACCTACAAGCCTACCAATACTTATGAGTAAAAGTAGTGAACTTAAAACAAGATGTACAACAGGTGCATTAGCATTTGAAAAAAATAGGGTTAACAAGTTAAAAAACGCAGAAAAAAATAGGGTTAACAAGTTAAAAAACGCATTAACAACAAAGACCCCTATCGTTGTCGAAAGACTAATAATTGCAACCCTTAGCCAACATTGCGGATAAGGAAACCAGCGAGGAAAACGCATAACTAAACCAATAAACACATTATCCCCAGCATCTCACAAATGGAAACAACACTCAAAAGCATTAAGGAGCAACTGTCCCCATACAACGCCACCCCCGAACTCATCGCCGCCGTCGTCCGTGCTGACATCAAGAAAATTTTCAGCGAACTGATGGCAGTGAAGAGCGGCCGCGATCGGGGCATCCTAACCCGAATCATCAAGGAAATTATTGCGGAGCGAATTATCAATGAGTAATGTTCGGCGATCTAGTTCTTGGCGAGACCAAGCAAGAGAACGAATTGAAAAAGTTGAAAAACTTTATCTGAAAGCCCATCCAGAGCGACCCGTAAATATCAAGGCATTGAAAAAGGAAATCTCCAATGCTTATCCATTCGGACAACGAGCCAATCATCCCTATAAAATCTGGCTCTCAGAGGTCAAAAGCTGCCTTGAATACTACGAAGAAACCCGCTTTGACCCCAAACAACCACCAAAATTAAAAACCTTTAGCCCACTAAAAGGGAAAACCAAAAAATCACCCCCACCCCCACCCGGACAGTTAAGTTTATTCGACACCAAGGAAACAAATTAACCCCTCAATCCTTAACCAAAACAAACCATGAACGACGTAGACCTAATTCTCTCCATTCCCAACACCTCTCAACCAAACCCCGATCGAGCCAAAATGCTTTTAGCTCTAAAACAAAATGAAGAGCTAATGCAAGAACTCGCCGGCAACAAATTACTACTCAACGAATTTAGCCGAAAACTAATGGTGCAAGCCGCCAAAGCCGCCTATCAAGCAATGTAATTTTTTTACTCTGAATCAATTCAGACTTGATTCAGACATGATTCAGACGTTGACTCAGGCATTGACTCAGACATTGATTCCGACATTGACTCAGACATGATTCAGGCAATTACCCCAAACCTAAGCAGGAGGGAGCTTTCAGAACATCTAAACGCATCTCCCAACACCCTCTCCCAGGATGAAAAAATGCTGAAACTTCTCCTCAGAGACTTTCGAGAGCAATGGGAATCGGAAAATTATACCCCTTACATTTGCTGGGTAATAACCCGAACTCGATACGAATCTCGAAGTAACCGATGGGATCGTCGCCACGGTCGAGAACGACTCAAACAATGGGTTCGTTGCAACCGAAACAACCTCTCAAAAGAAGCCTTTCAAACCTATCTAACAACCCAAAAACTCAACCAATGAACAAAGCTGACCTCTTGAACAAAACCGGACTGGATGAAGAAACCTTGGCGATCGCCATAGAAGACCTCGGCGGGAATTCCGACGATCCGCAAGTTTCCGAAAATATTGCCATCCAAGTCTTGCAGCAGTATTCCCCCAACGAACAATTGGCGATCGGGCCGAGCGAACTGCCTCCCGTAAACTTCCCAGGGGAAACAGACCTCGACATCCCCCAACTCTACTGGTCCGAAGTTTCCCGAACGGTCAAAAGCCTGGCACAAGCCGACCTGCGAGAAGCTCTCGAAAGCCTAGGCGTTGGCAAAATGACACGGACCCAGCGCCTCAAAACCTTACAGAACTTAGTATCCAAATAGGAATCTCAAACAATGAACAACAATCAAGAACTCTCATTCGTAGAAGGCCAAGTTATCCCCTGGGGAGGAACTTTCGCTTTAGCCGATGCCATAGAGCGCGGCAATGGTCCAGATATCGATCGCGAGATTCAACAATGCGACCCTCAAGATCGCTATCGCCTTTATCAAATTGCTACTCAACTGATTGAGCAAATCCATCAATAAAAAGGAGGGCGATCGCACAGCAATGCGATCGCTCCCCCCAACCCATAGGTTTATCTACCAATCCCATTATGTCTCAGATTCCCCCATATCAAAACCTCCCGCCTGCCGGACACTATCGCATTGCCTTCCGTCCGTCCTGCGACCAACTCATTAATCAACTCGTTGGCGATCGCGTTCAGTGGGGAGTCCAACTCCCCAACGGAGAATTTCACGTTTTAGGAACCAGACCCCCCGAACCAATCAAGCAAGCCCATGCAGCACTAGACGCACAGGGATTATGCAAAGTTAACGGGGCTGAAGTTCCCATCGTTTCCCCCCATCAATCCGTCGCCTCAACCCGGCAACAAGTTGAGAACGTTCCCCATGACGGGACAAATCAAAAAATCTATTCTCTTGTTCTCCTCGCGATCATTGCAATAGCGATCGTTGCAGTTGTAATTATCGCCTCAACCCGCACCGATAAAGACCTCCAAGCATTTCTCAAGGGGGATGACTAAAGATGTTGACTTCCCAAGCATTTAAAGCCTGGCTCGAAAACGCCAATCACAAAAACAATATCGTAGGGTCTTCCGATGACCCTGCAAATTGCCCGATCGCCAACTATTTAAAGGATGGGAATGATTATCTGGCGATCGAAGTGTTGGACTGCGAAGTAAATATCTGGCACCCCGGCGATCACGATCCCATCTCTTATCCTCTCCCTGATTGGGCGCAAAGGTTCATCAACGAGATTGATGGAGAAAACACCGACCCCCACGAGGAAGTCCATCAGGATTGGGCGCTAAAAATATTAACCGCCAAAGACATCCAGGCATTTGTCAAGGGGGAAGAATGAAACCCGATCCTTTAACCATTGGCGCATTGGCGATCGTTGCCATTGGAGGAATAGCCAATGCCTTCAACGGCGGGCAACAAACCCGATCCGCTCAAACTACCGAAACCCAAACAGCCAAGGTATCTATGCAAATTGAGGAAGATGCGATCGCCATCTCCAAAAAACTCGCTGAAACCCGCTATCAGAGCGGTTTATGCCTAATAGCGAATAATCCCATCGCACCAGGGCAAATAGTTCGGGGAGCTAAAACAGGGCAAATAGTTTGCGATCGCTTTGGCAATACCGCGATCGTCTCTAAAACTGGAGAACTCCTCCAACTAGCCAAAACTGACGATAAAAACATCATTCAGGGAGGAATAAATTAAATTAATGAATACAACAACAGCACCCAACGGGACAAATAATACTGCCCCCCCAAACGGGACACAGCCAAAAGCCACTTGGAAACAAAGAGCGACCCAAGCAAAAAACGACCCTGAATCCGTTAAAAAAATTACTGGGGCGATCATCTTTTTCGGGGCTGCCATAGTCGAAGGAATCGTGCTTTTTGCTAATCTTTCCCCCTATATGAAAGCATCTAACGTTCTCATCGCAAAAGCGTTAGGAACAACCAAAATCGCACTAAAGCCCATTGGCTGGATAGTTGGTATAGCAGGGTTAGCATCAGTTCAAGTGGGAGAAATTCGCCCACTACTCCTCAAGAATCCCAGTAAAGAAGAATACGCGAGAGCCAGTGCGATCGCCACGATTTTTTACGCAATTGATTGCAGTTTAGCCATCATGTTTTGGCCGCCCTTAAATGTTGGTTTCATGGAGTTTGTAACTGCTCCCGTTCTGACCTCAATCAACTGGTTGAATATCTTAATCATTTTCATCACATTGTTTGGTGCTGAATGGCTTGTAAAACTCCATCACGGATTACGTTAAAACCATGAAAACAAAAGAAGACTTAATTTATCAATCAGAAATCAATGCAGTTGATTCCCGTTTTAATCCCCTGAAAATAATCATCCCCCTAGGGATTACAACGTGGCCTCTCGTTTTTTCGTTTGGAGGGTTTTTTGCCGTTGGAGGATTGGCTGTCTTAGGTATTGCAGCCATTGGATTTCGCTACCGTTTGGTGGTTAAAGACTGGCAAGGTATTCAAACGGACTGGGACAAAATAAACGAAACCGAGGCTAAAAAATTATGGAAATTGACAAAAGACGAGGATCGTCCTCAACTCAAGCACATCCTCCATCAACATGGAAAATTCCTGCGACCCAAAGGATCGCACATAATATTCACGGACGTTAGCGCTGGCCGCCCTCGTGAAGAAGGCGAAGGCGAAGGCGACGGCGGGCTGATTGACAGTTATCCCTACTCTGCTTTTGACACTGCGAAGGGGATACCCCCTCTCGATATCCCCCAACTGCTCTCGCAAGCTACTGGCATCGCCTTGCTGGGTAATTCTGGGTCCGGCAAAACAACATTAGCCAAGGCTATCGCCGGGGGGATGCAAGATTCTCAAGTCATTATCCTTGACCCCGAGGACACGGACTGGGGAAGCCTAACGGTTGTTCGCGACTATGCGGCGATCTTAAAACAGATGGAGATACTTTTGAACCTTTTGGAGTCGAGGGACAAAACCCCAATGGTTGTGATTGTTGACGAAGTTCCCGCCATCCGACTCTATGCAATCAACGAAGGAAAACCAACCTTAAAACAGGTCGATAACTTCCTTCTCCAATTCGGATCGCGAGGTCGAAAATATAATAAATTGGCAATTTTCTGCTCTCAGTCCGGCAATGTCAAATCCCTTGGGTTGGAGGGACAGGGCGACTTTTTGGAGAATTTCACCTTGATTCGCTTACAAAAGATTGCCAACAAATATGCTCGGAACTTGCCTAATCAAGACATCTATCGCGATATTCAAAACATTGCTTATCCGGTTTTAATGAATGCGGACAAGCTACATTTACACCCCAATCTGGGACATCATAAGACAGTCGAAAAAGGAGCAAAACCAGAGGGGCTGCAGCCACTGCGATCGCTCCCTCTCACATTCCCCCTTGCCTTATCCCCAACCAGTCCAACCAGTTGCAGGGATACCCCCCCAACCACCACTCAACCAGCATCTCAACCAGTTGCAACCAGTTGGCAACCAGTTGACCCAACCACCCAAATGAGCGAGGTCAACCGTGCCAACCTGCAAAAATTAATTGACTCTGGTTGGAGTCAAAATCGCATCATTAAAGAGTTTTTTGGTATCAGTTCTAAGGGGACTAACGCTTACTATGATGCGGCTAAAATCATTCGAGAGATGAAAGGATTATCAGATGATTATCCTGATATGTTCAACGGGATAACTTGACAATTTAGAAAACTGGCGATTGTGTTATGCGATCGCCAGAATTATTTACTTTTAAAGATAATGCAATTATCAACTATACAAAAATCGCCAGATGGAAGAAAAATTGATAGAATAGGTCGCGTAACAATCGTAAAACATCACAATAGTTTTAGGTTAAGACTGAAGGTTAATTACAAACAAATTAATATTACTATTTCAGGAGGAATCACCCTACAAACTTTGAAAACAGCCAAGGATACAGCTAATAAAATAAACTCAGAATTAGCTTTAAAATGTTTCGATATTAGGAATTACAAAGAAACTCAAAAAACAACCGAACTCACATTAATAGATATTTGGAATAATTATAAAGAAATAAAAAAGCATCAGATTGCTCCCACAACACAAAGTAGATTATGGAAAGATATTGATAAATTTTTAAAAGATATCCCTGCTAAAGCAAACGATATGCAAAACATTGAAAATCTTGCATCACATGGGCTAAAAATAAGAGCGGCGGGGACATTACATCGCTATTTTACCAGTTTAAATGCAGCCATAAAATTAGTGACTGGCGAACATGAAAATCTAAAATCACAACTCCCCAAAATGCAGCGAAAAACAATTCAATGGTTTGAACCATTAGAAATAAAAGCCATTCTCGAAGCCTTCAGGGAAGACACCTACAACTCGGCTAATAGCTCTTACGCTCATAGTTACTATTATCCCTATGTTGCCTTTTTAGCGCTTACAGGCTGTAGACCCGAGGAGGCGATCGCATTAACTTGGAACGATCTGCAATGGGGAAGAAAGGGATGCAAAGCCCAAATCTCCAAGGTTTACAGTAAAGGCATCCTCATGCCAGTTACCAAGAATCATATTGCTCGGGTTATTCCTCTAGCTCCGAAGTTGGCAGAAATACTCAAACCTCTAGAAGGAAAGGAAACACTTTTCTCTAGTCCTACCGGAGGTTATCTCAATCACAGTAATTTTTATAGGCGGCAATGGTGCTTTATCCTTGACAACTTGGTGAAGGATGAAAAAATTGTGACCCGATTGCGCCCCTACTGTTTGAGACATAGCTACGTCACGAACCTACATTACGAACATGGAGTTTCATTAGTTGCGATCGCGCAACTGATAGGCGATCGCCCAGAAACCGTTATGAGGTGTTACACGGGATTGAAAAATTTTGAGCCTGACGAACTTCCCGATCTTTACTAATTCCGTCCAAATTGCGCCCCATTTGCGCCCCAAGATGCAAGAAAGATAGTAAAGAATCGCTGAAAGCCTTGGTATAAGAGAAGCCCTTGACGAGGATTGAACTCGTGACCTCACCCTTACCAAGGATTTTCAGTCATCTTACGCGATCGCACTACAACGGCGATCGCGTTTCCTATTTTTAGAGTTTGCAAAAATAAACAACGGCT
>NZ_JAYGHV010000145.1:0-19238 GCF_034932145.1 Spirulina sp. 06S082
CCTACTGGAATGTATAATGCCCTTGCTTGGAAAGTTGTTAAATCTGACAATGGAGAGAGTGAAAATCAAGCAATTTTGCTGAAAGGAAAAGCGGAAAAAGAGGGAAAAATCCTTGAATTTGCGATCGCTTTTAATAAAAATTTAGAATACTCTTGTGGTGAATTTGTTGGCGATGAACGTAAAGGAATTGTTAAGAATTCAAAAACAGCAAACGTCGAAACGACATTCCATTTCGATCATATTTTTGGCGATGCAGAAGCCCCTACCGATGATGCAATTAACACAGACTCGATTGGTTTCGATCCCTTTGTTCCTTTTGCTAAAGATGGCAAAATTACCGTCGATTTCGCTACACTAAAAGAAAACCTCGATCCGGCAACTTACCAAACTTTAGAAAAGGCGATCGCGGGATTAGGCCATGTTGGTGAAGGACATTGTAAAAAGATGAATAATGACTAATCAAACCTAAAAATTAGCATTTCTGATAACTTATGAAATATTGGCTTTTTTTATTAACAATAGCTTTATCGGGATTTGCTCTTCCTGCCTTTTCTCACGGTACTGATCTAAAATATCGTCTTGTTGAAGCCATGCAAATTCAAGCAGCTTATGATAGTGGTGAACCCATGAAAAATGCTCGAGTCACTGTCTATTCGCCGCAGGATTCCGAAACCCCTTGGTTAACCGGAAATACTGATGAAAATGGTTACTTTTTATTCGTTCCCGATCGCTCTCTTGTGGGAAATTGGGATATTAAAGTTCGCCAGTCCGGTCATGGCAAAATTACAACAATTCCCATTAGCGATCGGATAGAATCAGTTAATACACCGCAACAATGGTCATCTCAAGGCGTTTATAGTCCCCTACAAAAAGCAGTTATGGCTATTATGGGAGTTTGGGGATTTATTGGCACTGCTCTTTATTTTTCTGGTAAAAAAAGGACGAAAACTAATGCACGTACCTGATGGTTTATTACCGAATATTGTTTGTTTAAGCGGCTATGGATTAATGGGGGGATTAACTTGGTATTCTCTATGTCAAATTAAGCGCGATAAAAATTCTACTGAAAATATACCAAAAGCCTCGTTACTTACAGCAGCTTTTTTTGTAGCTTCTTTGATTCATATTCCTATTCCTCCCACCAGCGTTCATTTAGTTCTCTGCGGTTTAATGGGCGCTATTTTAGGGTATTATTCGTTTCCTGCTATTCTTATTGGCCTCTTTTTTCAAGCGATTATGTTTCAACATGGAGGCTTATCAACATTAGGAATAAATTCTCTTATTTTTGGATTGCCCGCGATCGCCTCGCATCATTTCTTTACTTTAGGGAAACAGTTAACCGGGGAAAATCCTGTGGGAAGAAAAATTCTCGCCTTTATAACCGGGTTTAGTGGGACAGCATTAGCGGCTTTATTATTTTCTGCGATCGTCGCTTTTAATATTCCTGCCGATCTCGATAGTCCCGTCGAAAAAGCCGCAATTTTAGCCTTCCTGATCGCTCATCTCTTTTTAGCGGCGATCGAAGGAGCTTTTATGGTTATGGTTATTTCTTTCTTAGAACGAGTTAAACCCGAATTATTACAAGGAAATGGGTAAAAGAAAATGCGATCGCGCGATCGTGTATAATTTAATCCATATAAATCAATCAATGTAATGTGAAAACTGACAGTATTTTCTATCAACTTTTTCAATCATTCCCCGATGTTGTCTTTGAACTCATCAATCTTCCCAGTGAAGCAGCAAACGCCTATCAATTTTCTTCCGTTGAAGTGAAGCAAACAGCTTTTCGTATTGATGGCGTGCTTTTACCCTCAACTCCTGAATTGCCGATCTATTTTGTTGAAGTGCAGTTTCAGCCAGATGCACAATTTTATACTCGTTTCTTTACAGAAATTTTTCTTTATTTATCCAAAACAGAATTAGCCAATAATTGGCGCGGTGTTATTATCTATCCGCGTCGGAGTGTTGACACGGGTTCGACGGAACGATATAAAGAACTTTTAAATTCTCGGCGAGTTTCTCGAATTTATTTGAACGAGTTGGCAGAGAACACCTCAATTGGTTTATCACTTTTACAATTAATCATTGCCGATGAAACCGAAGCTATTCCGCAAGGTCGAGAATTAATTGAACGGGCTAATTTAGAATTTGAGAATGCCAGACAGCAACAAAATGTTTTAAAATTAATAGAGACAATCCTAGTTTACAAATTACCCCGAAGTCGTCGGGAGGAGATAGAAGCTATGTTTAGTTTGAGCGATCTACGGGAAACGCGAGTTTATCAAGATGCCCTAGAAGAGGGACGTGCAGAAGGACGTGCAGAAGGACAAATCCTTGCAAAATTGGAATTAGTTCCTTTTTTGGTTAGTTTGGGGGTCAGTCCCGAAGAAATTGCACAAAGATTAGATTTGACAATAGAACAGGTCATTTCAATGAACAATGAACAATAGAGGAATTTACAATAACCTTTCCCTAATTTTCGGACTCCCTGCGATCGCATCATTTCTTTACTTTATATTACAAGGAAATGGGTAAAAGAAAATGCGATCGCAATCAATCATAAATATTTTTTCAGCAACACGGTTAATTTTTCCTTTGTCGCTACACTTACCTTATCTAAAGGGGTTAAAATTGCGTATTTTAAGGCAGAATGAGCATCCGATTGAGGAGGATTTTGACCGATTTGTTTTACAGTCTCTTGAATAACCTTTTGAGCATTGGCCGCATTGCGATGTAGATGCTCTATTATCATCTCAACAGTCACGCTATCATGGTCGGGATGCCAACAATCATAATCCGTTACCAAAGCAAGAGTTGCATAAGCAATTTCTGCTTCTCGTGCTAATTTTGCCTCCGTTAAATTGGTCATGCCAATAATACTCGCGTCCCAACTGCGATATAAATTAGATTCCGCTTTAGTGGAAAAAGCAGGACCTTCCATACAAACATAAGTCCCTCCACGGTGTAAATTTACATCGGGAAGTTCTAACTGCGCGATCGCCTGTCCTAAAACTGCAGCTAATTGCTTACAAATCGGATCGCCAAAAGTAATATGAGCAACAATTCCTTCGCCAAAAAATGTAGCGATGCGGTTTTTAGTGCGATCGATAAACTGATCGGGAATAACCATATCTAATGGTTTGATTTCTTCTTTTAAAGAACCCACTGCTGAAGCTGAAATTAAATATTCAACTCCTAATTGCTTCATCGCATGAATATTCGCACGAAAAGGCAGTTCAGAAGGAAGTAAATGATGAGCGCGCCCGTGTCGTGCTAAAAATGCGACGGGAATAGCATCCAATCTTCCCGTAATAATAGCATCGGAAGGATTCCCAAACGGCGTATCTAAAAATACCTCTTTGACATCTTGTAAAGCCTCCATTTTGTAGAGACCGCTTCCTCCAATAATGCCAATTTTAATATCTGCCATAATTTTTAGTTCCAATTTAAAGTAATAAGATTATTGTTCCTTTTCCTTTTTAAATTCCCACCATCGATTTAAAGGATAATAGATGACAGGAGCCCAAAGACTGCTAATCACGGCGGAAGATAGGGCAATACGCTGGTGTTCCGTCCAGACTAGAGCCACATCACGAAAGTTTTGCATACTGTACTGTGCTGCTGTAATCGTTTCGGAAATAATCGCTCCACCAAAAACAATCAAAGCAATGGAAATAAAATCTTCCTGAATATAACGCTTTTTGTCAATGAGAGCCGTCAAAACTCCCACAATAGTTAAACTCCAAATATGGGAAGGGTAAGAGATATCCTCCGCTTCTGTCGGAGTATTGACATCGACAGGAATGCTAATATCAATGCCATCCAGGACATCAATGCCATCTACAGCCGTCATGCCATCTTGAATTAAACCCAAGGTAATCCCCGCGATCGCGCCCTGTAAAGGAGTACGCTTTACACTCCAAACAACAACCCAGATCAGCAACCAATTCGGACGGATTCCCAATAATTCGGTCCCCGGTAATCGTGTCGGTAGGATAAGCAAACAAATTAACACTGAACCGACAATCACAATCCAATCAAAAATTTGTCGTAAGCGAGGAGAAACTTCAAAGATTTTGAACACAACTTTAAATTACCCGAATTTTTTAGAAAACAATGGCAGAATTCGCCCTTTATTTCTTGTCTCTTTTTTGTACTGAACTCCTTTATTCTAGTTTTTTATTTGTCTTTTAATTTACTTTTGAAGGGATGAATAATGACCCATTCTAAAAAATCAATAGGGGCAGTAAGAGCAACAATCACTTCAGGAGCAGGACTTTTCTCAAGATCGACGGATTCTACTTTACCGATAGGAATGCCAGGAAGAAATAAATAACTGGCTGGAGATGTAACAACTGCATCTCCCACCTTGACACTGGGTACCTTTTCGTAAAATACCATGGTTACTTTGTCGTCACCACCGCCTTGAATATAGCCCATGCCACCACTGCGAGATACTTTCACGCCTACTTTACTGGTGGGATCGCTAATTAACAGGACTCGACTGGTATTAGGAGTCACTTTAACGACACGGCCGACCAATCCCCCTGGAGCCGTGACGATGTAGCCCTCTTGAACGCCTTGATTACTGCCGCGACCGAGGAGAATTTGTTCCCACCAGTGATCGACACTTCGCCCGATAATGGGAGCAGAAATAGTAGGATGTGCGAAATCTTGCTTATGTTCGAGGAGTTTTTGTAATTTAGCATTTTGCCCCTTAACTTCCTCGAGGGTGGCTTCAAGCTCACTCACTTTCGCATCAGTCCATCGTTCTTCAGGAAGAGAGTTTCCGTGAAACGATCGCACAACCTGATAATAAATTTCTGCAACAACCGAACCTTGAGTACGACGGATAAATAAGGCTAGACCTAAAACTAGCCCTATAAATATCAATCGCGATCCGTAACGCTCCCACCAACGACGCATTGTAAACATTCTTATTTTGTGAATCCTTGTTGAGCGGTCTTTTGTTTGAGATAGAATAAGCCATTATAAATAATGGCCGACAGATAAACAATTGACCGAAAACAACCGGCCTAAATTTGCAGGCTAAATCGTCCGAGAACGACCGCTAAAGACTCGTTCGAGTTGCTTGAAGTTCTCCAAAACGCGACCGGTGCCCAAAACAACACAGCTTAAAGGATCGGCGGCGACGTGGGTGACAATTCCCGTTTCGTGACTGATGAGGGTGTCCAACCCTTTCAGTAATGCGCCACCTCCTGCCAGCATAATGCCGCGATCGATAATATCGGCGGCGAGTTCTGGGGGAGTGCGCTCTAAGGTGCGCTTGACGGCATCAACGATCACTGCGAGGGGTTCGCTCATGCTCTCGCGAACTTCTGGAGCCTTAATGGTCACGGTACGGGGTAAACCCGATAATAAGTGCAAGCCTCGGACTTCCATCGTAATCTCATCATCTTCGGGAGAGGGATAGGCAGAACCAATCCGAATTTTGATTTCTTCTGCTGTTCTTTCCCCAACCACGAGGTTGTGAACTTTTTTCATGTACTGGGTAATGGACTCGCTCAGTTCGTCTCCTGCGACGCGAACGGATTCGCTGAGGACGGTACCTTGCAAGCTGAGAACGGCAACTTCCGTTGTCCCACCCCCAATATCAATAATCATGTTTCCGGTGGGTTCGGCTACGGGAAGCCCTGCACCGATCGCCGCCGCTACGGGTTCGTCAATGAGATAAACATCCCTTGCGCCAGCTTGAGAAGCGGCTTCCATGACGGCTCGGCGTTCCACTCCGGTAACTCCACTGGGAATTCCGATGACGATACGAGGAGAAACAAGGGTTCGTCCTTCGTGAACTTGGCGGATAAAATGCTTGAGCATTAATTCCGCCGTGTCGAAGTCGGCAATCACACCATCCCGCAGGGGACGTAATGCAACGACGTTACCGGGGGTTCGCCCCAACATCTTCTTGGCATCTTCCCCCACTGCAAGAGGAATCTTCAAATCTTGATCGATGGCAACCACAGATGGTTCTTGCAGGACGATGCCTTTACCCGAGACATAAACCAAAGTATTTGCGGTACCGAGGTCGATACCCATGTCTCTCGATAATGTAAAGCGACTAAATATACCCACGCTTAATTTACGCCCCCAAAGTGCGACAGTTTGCCTTTATTGTGTCTTATTTTTTGAATGTTAATCCATTTTCGTTAATGGAATCGATGTGGATTTTATTATGTTTTCCCCGCCGCGTCTAGTCTAGGACTGATTTTCCCTGTTTTGAAAACGCTATCGGTTATCCCACAATTGATAATCTATTTCGAGCGATCGCCTTTCTGTCAGGAAAATTTTACATTTTTCTCTCGCGATCGCCTAGGGCGATCGGCTAAACTAGATACAAAATTGTCCAGAACCAATGTACTGAAAAATATCATGGGTTTAAATGTTGTTCATTTAGTCGGTCGTGCGGGACGAGATACAGAAATCAAGTATCTCGATAGTGCCAAGCAAGTTGCCAATGTTAGTATTGCCGTCAATCGCATCGGCCGCAATTCTCCCCCAGACTGGTTTAATTTAGAAATGTGGGGCAAGACGGCTGAAATTGCTGCTAATTATGTCAAAAAAGGCAGTTTGATTGGGATTGAAGGCTCGTTAAAGTTGGAAACTTGGGAAGATCGTACTAACCCTAATATTACCCGGTCAAAACCGGTAATCTTAGTCAATCGCCTGCATTTGCTGGGTTCAAAGCGAGACATCGACCCCAATGCCGTCAGCGATTACGATGATTGACCCTCCCCGCTATCAACTATCAACTATCAACTATCAACTACCTAATAGCGAATCTGTAAGGTAACTGAAGCACTCACGGTTTGTTCTCCTCCAATCACGGGAGACTCAGCTTGTGCTTCCTCTCTGCCAAACAAGATATTACCTCGGGTTAAAATGGGAGAAGCAGCTTGACCGATTTGGACACCCACCACTTCCTGGGGACTCAAATTCAAGGCATCGAGAACGATATCTGCTTGTTCGCGAGCATTTTGTGTTGCTTTGACTAAGGCTTGCTGTCGTGCGGCTTCAATGGTGTTTTCCTCTGCGGTAAAACTAACCCCATTAATGCGGGTTGCACCAGTACGGACTGCATCATCGATGATATCTCCGGCTCGCTCGGTCGCAACGCGAAAACTGACGGTATTTGAGCCAATATAGCCAATTAATACCGATTCCCCACCCCGATTGTTATAACGAGGGCTGAGGCTGATTCCGGTTGTCTGTAGCTGCTCTACATTGCGCGATCGCAGTAAAGCAACAAGGGCGGTTGTTCGCTTGGCGATTTCTTGTTGTGCTTGTGTTGCGGTTTCGCTTTGGATTTCAACCCCTAAATTGACTTGGGTTAAGGTTGTGGAAATTTTCTCAACCCCTGTTCCTGTGACGGTTAGGGTGCGTAATAACTGCTCTTGGGCTTGAGCGTCTAAGGGGACGAAAACACTAAAGAGGGCGAGGGAGAGGACGAGGCGCGATCGCCAACCCGAGGTAAACTTTACAATCATGATCAATTATTTTCCATCTAGACTTTTTCCTTATTGTCACACCGTTTCTCCTTCTTCGTTATCCGTTCCGTTTTTTGTAACAAAGACTTGTACAATAAGATTTGTGTATGCCTCGCAATTCAAGAAGATTCCCCCGACTCAAAATTGATGGGTATTATGCCCTTTAATTGGGTTAACCTTAATTGAGTTGTTCGATAATTCTCAGATTTTTGAACTTTTTTTAAATTTAGGAGCAGCCAATGGTAACGCTTAAAATCGTCGTTTCTCTAGTCATCACTTTTTTTGTTAGTCTTTTTGTTTTCGGTTTCTTATCTGGAGACCCCGCTCGGACTCCCAGCCGTCGTAACATGGAGTAAGGCGATCGCTTTACGATCGCTTGACTCCATCAGAGACTTTAAAGGGATGAGAATGTTCTCTCGTCCCTTTCTGTTGTCTGGGAATTTTCTCTGAAACCCTTAAAATTCAAGAATTTACAAGACTGAGGTTTGGCTTGTACACTAGCGATCGAGCCGATCTCTAATCGAGACAAAATGCCGCAATTCATTCCCCCTGTTCAACCTTCCCCCGCCACGGTTGCCCCGACGACTGTAGAAGTTGCCCAAACATCTCTTAAATCTCCCTCCGATCGCGGTATTGCCTTCCCAGAATTAGAGATTATTCCTCAAGAAGAACAATTTTCTCTGGGGGAAGTTTCCCCCCCACTCCCAGAAAATTTTGTACCAGAATTTGCCTTCCCCACACTTCTTGATTTCTCTGTTAATCCCTCTGTTGATTTCTCGTTTTCTTCCTCTCTTTCTTTGGCTTCCCCTTCTGTCAAGCCAATCCCATTGAGAACCCCGCTCCTCGAAAATTTAGAAAAGGATTTACAACAGTTTCGCCTAGCCAGTAAACCGCAACCCGAGGGCTGGGACGATGTACTGGAAACTGTGGAGAGGGAACATCAGCACAGGCAAACCACTCCTGAAGTTATAGAAACACCAATGGATCTAACTTCACCCTCCATGTTGACCCCGGAAATTCCTCCTCTTCCTACCTCAGACGAAACCGCCTCTGTTATCAGCAAAGAAACATTACCTGCACCCATTGACGCAACATTATTCGATCGCGCCGAGGCGATCGCCATTGCCGAAACCAGTCCCCCAGAACGTTTTGAGCCAGAAGAACTCACAAATTCGGCCAGCCTCGGACAGCCCATGTCTCTGGGTTATTTGCCCCAAATTGAGATTGTCAATTCTACTTTTCATTTTCCTGCACCGGATTCACTGACGGATGAGGCGATCGTCTTTACTGCCGATCTGCCTTCTTTTGCGGCGACGAATACCACCAGCGATCGCTCTGCCATTCGCTTGCATTGGTCAGGAGAGGAAATGGATGGCTTACAAAACGAGAAGCTCACTAATATTATTGTTCAGGAGCGAGGTGGAGAGGTGAGAGAATTTGATTTAGAAGCCCCTGCTTCTCCTGAAAATGATAATGAGATAAATGATAATCCAGATAGCGAAACCAGCCCCCCAGCCTCAGAAGAGCCAGAACCCGAGCCAAGAACCTCAACCCCTCCCACTGGACTCCTAGAAATTAATGCCGATCGCCAAGAATACGACGAAAATCAAAAAGTTGCCTATGCAGAAGGGGATGTTGAGGTGCGTTTTGCCCAATCCGTTGTTACCGCCGATCGCGTGCGGATAAATTTACCCAATCGCTTTATGAGAGCAGAAGGAAATGTGGCACTTAAACGCGGCGATCAGGTACTGCGGGGAGAAATTTTTGAGTATCAATTAGTACAAGATACCGGCACCATGCAACAAGCATGGGGGGAAATTTATCAACCCAGCACCGCCCGAGATTTTAATCCCTTCTCCGTCACCTCAGCCATTCCTAACGACATTATTCCCGATCGCCCTTTAAGCGATCGCCTCATTCAACAACAACCCATCCAAGACATCAGACAAGCAGAAGGGCTAGATTTTACCCTCGGCACCAGTGTGAGTTCTGCGGGTTTGCCTTTTCCCTCCAGTGGCACCCGAGGAGATGTGAAACAATTGCGATTTAACGCCGATTATGTAGAGTTCGATAGCGATGGCTGGAAAGCAACTAATGTGAGATTTACCAACGATCCTTTTTCTCCTCCCGAATTAGAAATTCGCGCCGACACCGCCGAATTTAATCGACTCAATCCCTTACAAGATGAGATTCTCACCACCAATTCCCGCGTTGTTTTCGACCAAGGTTTTTCTCTGCCCATTTTTCAGGATCGCATTCTCTTAGATCGTACTCCCGATCGCGATGGACTTTTTAGCATTGGTATTGACGACCAAGATCGCGGCGGACTCTTTATTGAGCGAGGCTTTGGCATTATCCAAACCCCCCATCTGCGCTGGTCGGTTTCCCCTCAATATTTACTGCAAAGAGCCGCATTAGAAGAAGGATTTTTCTCCCCCAAATCTTTTGGCCTGCGAACAGATTTAACCGCCGATTTTGACCGACGCACCCAACTGAAAATTTTTGGCAGTCTCAGCAGTTTGGATTTAAGCCAGATTGAAGATAATTTGCGCGGTAATATTAGCTTGGAACATCGGATCGGCGATTTGGGACGACCTCATCTTTTAACAGGGGAATTTAATTATCGCGATCGCCTCTTTAACGGTTCTTTAGGATTTCAAACAGTACAAACCAGTTATGGCGCGGTTTTAACTTCCCCACAACTGGTTTTAGGCGATACCAATATCAATCTCCGCTATCAAGCTGGGATTCAAGTGATTGAAGCCGACACCGATCGCGCCGATTTACTAGCAGCCGATCGCGAGAACAACCGCATTACCTTAGTGCGCTATCAAGGGGCTGCGAACCTAGAATACAATCTTAATCTCTGGCAAGGCAAAACCCTCCCTGCTACCCCCGAGGAAGGAATGCGCTATACTCCTGTCCCCCTACGCCCTTTTGTGCAGTTAAACACCGCAGTAACGGCAGTTTCTGGGTTATACAGCAATGGCGATACGCAACAATCCATTCAAGGAACCATTGGCTTACAGGGGCAATTCGGGCATTTTTCCGATGATTTCTTCGATTATACGGGATGGCGCATTGCTTACTCTCAAGCGGCGATCGCCAATCTGTCTCCTTTCCTCTTCGATCGCATTGCCGATCGGCGCGTTTTATCTTATGGTGTTACCCAGCAAATTTACGGACCTTTTCGCATTGGTTTTCAAAGTTCTCTTAATTTAGATACAGGGCGGGAAATTAGCACCGATTACATTCTCGAATATAGTCGCCGCACTTATACAATTGAACTTCGCTACAATCCTGTTTTTGAATTAGGTGCTATACGAATTCGTATTGGCGATTTTACCTGGAGCGGGTATTCTGAACCTTTTGGGGGTAGTGGCGTGCGTCCAGTGGTTCAAGGTTTAACACGGTAGTCCTAAATCCCTCATTTAACAACTAACAATTATGAAATTCGGTATTATTGTTTTCCCTGGCTCTAATTGCGATCGCGACGTGGCTTATGTTACGAGGGACATCTTGCAACAACCTACCCGCATGGTTTGGCATCAAGAAACAGATATTGGCGATCTTGATGTGGTCATTATTCCGGGAGGATTTAGTTATGGCGACTATTTACGATGCGGGGCGATCGCCCGTTTTTCTCCTGTGATTAACAGTGTTTTAGAACACGCCAAAAAAGGAAAATATATCCTCGGTATTTGTAATGGATTTCAAGTTTTAACAGAGGTGGGACTTCTCCCCGGTGCCTTAATTCGCAATCGCAATTTGCATTTTATCTGCGATCGCATTCCTCTCAAAGTTGAACGCACGGATCTACCTTGGACCCAAAATTATACTGACCAAACTGTGGTTAATATTCCCATTGCTCACGGAGAGGGACGTTATTATGCTGAACCTAAAACCCTGAAAAAGTTAGAAAATAACAAACAAGTTCTCTTTCGTTACTCGAGTGCTTTGGGACATACCAGCAAAGAATATAATCCCAATGGTTCTCTACATAATATTGCGGGAATTATGAACGAAAAAGGGAATATTTTAGGGATGATGCCTCATCCAGAACGAGCTTCAGATACGGTTTTAGGTGCAACAGATGGGATTCATTTATTCAAAGGATTATTAACAGGAATTACCCATTAGTCTCGGAAATATCCCCACAATGCCCAGAAGCGATCGCCTCCAAGCCACTTTAATTGGCACTACAGCAATTTTAATGTGGTCAACCCTTGCTCTTTTGACTGCCTTAAGTGGCAATATACCCCCTTTTCAACTCACCGCAATGTCCTTTACGATCGCCTTTGCGATCGGGGTAATCTTTTGGCTCAAACAAAGGATTAATATTATTTCGGCGTTACACCTCCCCCTAAAAGTTTGGGGATTAGGTGTTTCGGGATTATTTGGCTATCATTGTTTTTATTTTATTGCCCTGCAAAATGCGCCCACGGTTGATGCCAATTTGATTAACTATTTGTGGCCAGTTCTGATTGTTTTATTTTCAGCATTATTACCAGGCGAAAAACTCAAATGGTTTCACATTGTTGGGGCGATCGCCGGGTTCGCTGGGGCAGCATTATTGGTAATGAAAGGAAAATCCTTCTCTTTTGAATCTCAATACGCGATCGGGTATTTAGCAGCGTTGATTTGTGCTTTTACTTGGTCGGGTTATTCAGTATTATCGCGATTTTTTGGTTCGATTCCCACCCATAGCGTCGGTGGATTTTGCGGGGTGACGGCGATTTTAGCAGGGATTTGTCACGGACTTTTTGAACCAACAGTTTTACCTATTGGTAGGGAATGGTTGGCAATTCTCGGCTTGGGTTTAGGTCCTGTAGGATTAGCATTTTTTACTTGGGATTATGGAGTCAAAAAGGGGAATATTAAGGTATTGGGGGCATTATCTTACAGCGTACCTTTACTCTCAACTGTGCTGTTAATTTTGTTCGGTTTGGCGGAACCAAGTTCATCAATTATTCTTGCTTGTTTGCTCATTGTTGGAGGTGCAGTTTTGGCCGCGAAAGACTATTTTTGAGGGACTATCGCATCTCATGAATTTTCAGAAAATTTGTACCTTTATGTTTTTGAATGGGACTCCCTCCTAAAATGAGAATTTTATCTCCAGAAATAGCTAACTTGCGATCGCGCAATGTAGCTTCAATGCGATAAATTAAAACATCCAACGAGTCCACCTGACCCTCGATAAACATGGGCGCAACGCCCCAAATTAAAGCCATGCGATGATAAAGAGAATAATTGTTAGTAAAGGCAACAATGGGGGCGCGGGGGCGTTCTGCGGCGGCTAAATTAACGGTATATCCAGTGGTGGTAAAGGCGGCGATCCAGCGCAAATCGAGAACTTTATCGATGGTATTCAAGGCTTCCGTGAGGGCGTGGGTAGCGCTAGATACTTCCGGTGGGAGATTGAGAAACTCGAGTCCTGGTTCTACTTCTGTGGCAATACTGGCCAGCATTTCCACGGCTAAAATGGGATATTTCCCCACCGCAGATTCTCCGGAAAGCATGACTGCATCGGTACCGTCAATGATGGCATTGGCTACATCACTCGCTTCGGCACGAGTAGGACGGGCGTTCTCGATCATGCTTTCTAGCATTTGAGTTGCGGTAATGACGGGGATACCGTGTTGATTGCAAGCACGAATTATTTTTTTCTGTAACATGGGGACTTTTTGAGGATTCATTTCTACCCCCAAATCTCCCCTTGCCACCATAATGCCATCGCAGGATTTGATAATTTCATCAAGGTGGGCGATCGCCTGGGGTTTTTCGATTTTTGCCAATACGGGAACATCACTTGCATCTCGATCTTTGAGAAATTCTTTGATGGTATAGATGTCATTGATTTCTCGAACAAAACTCAATGCGACCAGATCAACCCCTTGAGAAAGACCGAATTCGAGGTCTTGCTTATCTTTCTCTGTCATGGAAGGGAGACGGAGATTGAGATCGGGAATGTTGACCCCTTTACGACTTTTGAGAAGACCTCCCCGCACAACTTGACAGGTTACACCCCAGTCCATCACCTCGACGATCGCCGCTTCTAAGCGACCGTCATCAAATAAAATATGAATCCCTACTTCTGCTTCCTCGGGGAGATGGGGATAGTCTATGGGGATGCGATCGGGTTCGTTGTTGTAGCGATCGCCAGCAATAAGGATAAAATTTGCCCCTTTTTCTAACCACGTTTCACCGTTGGGGAGTTGACCAACCCGTACTTTAGGACCCTGTAAGTCTTGTAAGAGGGCGATGGGGGTATCCAGTTCTTGAGATGCTTCTCGCAATAGTTTAACGGTGTGAGCGTGATCTTCGTGACTGCCGTGGGAAAAATTGAGTCTTGCTACAGACATTCCCGCTTTCACCATTGCCCGGATCGTTTCTGGAGAATTACTGGCAGGTCCGATTGTAGCGACGATTTTGGTGCGGTGAGGATGAATAGACATAATAATTCTGGGGAATGGGACAAAATAGAAGATAACAATCTTTTGCGTCTATTTTTACCGTGACAAACTCGGGCAGAAATCATTGTTTGCTAGAACACTAAAACCTGTTTATGTTCTTAAATAAATCTTGAGACTTTACGCAAGATACTGCTCAAAAGCTAATCCTTCTTTTTTCCTTTCCTGAAATTCAGCCTTTTCTGGTTAAAGTATCTTCATTAAAATTCTCGCTATATTCCAAGCATCATCGTGACCGCGATGGTGAGTTCCTTCTAAAGGAAGATCGAGCATTTCTAATGCCCGTGCCATGCCAACTTCTCTTGGCAAACTCTTCGCGATCGCCAACAATGTTTTAACATTCAAATGACGCACCCCAAAAGGATAGCGCAGTCCTCGTGCCTGACACTGTTTTGCAAACATCCGGCGATCGTAGTCCCCATAACTCGCCCAAACTCTCTTCTCAGATAAGTATTGTTTTCGCAAATGCAAACAAGCATCGGCGAAAGATATTCCTGTATCGACTTGTTCTTGAGTGAGGGTTGTTAATTCCGTACAAAACTCGCTCACTGTGGAACATTGCGGTTTAACTAAAATACTCACTTTGTCTTCAATTGTCCGTGTTGTTAAATCAATGGGTGCTATGCCAATTTCAATAATTTCGTTTTCTTGTTCCGGTGGGGGACCTTTTTTCCAGCAAGTTGCTTCAATATCAATGACTAGAAGGCGATCGAGTTTAACCATTTTGCGGGTATGGGAGATTGAGAATATTTCGTATTATACCGTAATACAAAAAACAGAAAGCGCGATCGCACAAATTCTGTTATCTCTGTCACCTCAATAGCTGCGCGATCGCACAAAAAAGTTAAACTCGCGATCGTTTCCCCTTCAAAGGAAAACGGAGATGATGGAAATATAGAGAGCGACCATCCTTTTTTAATATTTCAATAGAGTTTCATGAATTTAACAAAACCTTTGATTTCAACCTGTCGCAACTGTCGTTTTTACTCCCCTGAAGGAAGACGAGGAGGAACCTGTCAACAATTGAATGTTACAGTGCAAGGCTGTTGGCAAGCGTGCAGTTTAGCCGCACATCCTTTTGCTAATTTAACATGGAAAAAATGGGATTCTCGTGTTCTTCGCCTCGAACATTCGTTCTCATTAGAAGATTCCCAAGAAAAAGTAGAATCTCTCTAAAATTTAGGCGATCGCATTTACAAACTTTGTAATTTATCAATCGTTTTCATAGCGATATCAATGTCTGAGGCGATCGTCAGTCCAAGTATATCTTCTTCTCCTGACGAACTTTCCGGATCGATAACAACTTTCAAACTGAGAGAAGCATCGGGCATCATGTCCATTTCGATAAAAATCAAACTTTCAAGGTAGAAAAGGGTTAGCGGCTAAAACAGGAAAAGCTAACTTTGATGTTGTTGATGCTTGCTTATTAATAATAGCTTTATCAGAAAAATCGATGGATCAATCTGCTGTAGTTTATTCTACAATTCTTGATGGTCGTAAAAGTTCAATTTATAAAAATAAACCAAAATTTTCGATCTTTGGAATTGGTCAATACAGTTTTTCTCAATGGAAGGTTGCAATTTCAGGTTTATACAAAAATCTTAATTTTTCTCTTGTTCCTCCCCGCGATCGTAAGCCCACAATGGTTGATGATACTTGTTACTTTATACCTTTTGATTCGCGATTGGAAGCAGAATATTGGGTCGATCGTCTGAATTCTGAAGAATGTCAAGAGTTTCTCAAATCGTTAATCTTTTTTGATGCCAAGCGTGTCGTTAATGTTGATATATTAATGAGAATTAATTTAGAAAAACTGAGAAATTTAGGCTAGTTGTGCGATCGAAGAGATTGTAGAAAAGTATCGCGATAAAAATTAGGATTCGATCGCGATCGCCTCGGCCTCAACTTCCACCAACAGATAGCGATCGCCAAGATAAACACAAAATTAAAAGCGATCTTTCCAAATTGTTTCTAAACGTTGATCTCCTACTGTAATGCCATCACAATCAACGCTTTTTCTTCCCAATTGGGTTGGAAGACCTTGCCAAGTTGGATTTTTTCCTGTTGTTGTTTTTGATTGGCAAGAAGCTGCGATCGGAACAAGCTCACCATCAACTAAAGTTACACTAACAATCATAAGATAAGCAATTTTTCGCTTTACTCGTGGTGTGGCCAAAATATTAATAATAGTAGGTCTATCTTCTGGCGTTCCAATAATTTCATACTTGTAGCTTTCAGTTTGTGAGGGAATATCTGTATCTAATTGGACAAGATTAGTAGTAAAGTATTTGTTCTTTTTATAAAAATTTTGTTGGGCTTGATTAATAACTCCCGTACTCCATTGACCTTCAGGATAAACCCATTTATTAATAAAATTCAAAGGCTGATCTCCTATTGTAATACCATCACAGTTAAGAGTTTTTTCATCGATTTCAGTGGGAAGATTGCCCCAAGTTAGATTTTGATCCATTAGTTGTTGTGATTCACAAACAATACTAATAAAAACAATATCCCCATCTATTGCAGTCTTACCAACAATTCCTAGATTGGCTTTTAGTCCACGGTGTAATGGTGTAGCTAAATTATTAATAATTATCGGTCGATCTTCTGGTTTTCCAGCAATTTCATACTTGTAGTTCACAGTTTTTGGTAAAAGTCCTAAACCGATTAAACCTAGCTGAGTTATATCTGTGGCATAGTACTGATTCTCTAGATAAAAAGCCTGTTGAGCGCGATTCATTGCTCCTACATTATTACGAGATTCAGATATACGAGTACGAGAATGTCCCCTCCTTCCTAAAAATTGAGGAAGTATTAATACAATAAACAACCCACAAACGATCGCAATGACTAACAAAATAAACCAAACAGAACCATTTTCGCGATCGCACCGACTTTTGAGATATTGTAGAAATTTAATTGGAAACTCTGATTTCATCAAATTTTCTCCTCTTGCTCTCATTTATCTATTTTCAGCGAGAGAAAAACAAGACATTAAAAATATATTCCTAGGGAAAAGAAAGTTGCTCCTTTATTAAGTTTGTTTGTCTCTTGTGCTTAAAATTAACTTACCCAGATTTTCAATTTTCCTGTCATTTCTACCAAAATTTATTGTATAATCTCTCTTAAAAGCAAAAAATTAAGACTCGATCGCGATCGCCTCGGCCTCAACTTCCACCAACATATTAGGATCGACCAAGCGACTCACCTCAACCATTGTAGAAGCAGGGCGAATTTCTGCAAAAAACTCCCCATGCGCCCGTCCGATCGCCTCCCAGTTGTCAATATTAGTAACATACATTCGCGTTCTGACGACATCCTGAAGACTAACTCCTGCTTGTTGCAAAGCTGTTTTGATATTGTTCAGGGTTTGCACGGTTTGCGCGTAGGGATCGCTAATACCCACGATATTGCTATCTTCATCCGTCGCCGTTGTTCCAGAAACATACACCATATTTCCCACGCGAACCGCCCGAGAATAACCTACAATTGATTCCCAAGGTCGTCCGCTACTAATATTTTGTCTTTTCATGTTCTTTATTGTTGGTTTATCCGCTACCGATCATCCATTCCACTGTACCAATTGTACGAGTTTTTGTCGTAAAGTTTCTAAGCCAATGCGATCGCTGGCGGCAATAAATAAGGCTTGGGGATGTTCTTCTTTTGCTCTTTCTAAAGCATGGCTTTCAACCCGATCCAACTTATTAAAAACTAACAGAATTGGACCCGGTGTTGAAGGCATTTCTGACAAAATTTTCATTACCGATCGAATCTGATTTTCCCATGCGGGATGAGAAAGATCGACCAAATGTAAGAGTGCATCGGCTTCCGTTACTTCCTCCAATGTCGCCCGAAACGCATTCACTAAAGCGGGAGGAAGTTCGTGAATAAATCCTACTGTATCAGTTAGCAATAAGTTAAACGGTTTTCCTGTTTCGGGATGGTTAACCGCTAAACGTCGTGTAGTAGGATCGAGGGTGGCAAATAAGCGATCCTCTGCATAGACCTCTGCATTAGTCATGGCATTCAATAAAGTCGATTTTCCTGCATTAGTGTAGCCGACGATCGCCACGCTAGGAACGTCTTTATCTTGGCGTTTTTGGCGCAGGCGCGATCGGTGTGCTTGTAACTCATTTACCTCTTTTTGTAAGCGTGTCAAGCGTTGTTGAATGGTACGCCGTTCGGTTTCTAACTTAGTTTCACCGGGTCCTCTCGTACCTATTCCTCCTCCTAAACGAGACATGGCTAAACCTCGACCTGTTAAACGAGGTAACATATATTCCAACTGCGCTAACTCGACTTGCAATTTCCCGGCGCGAGATTGGGCGCGTTGAGCGAAAATATCTAAGATTACTTCCGTGCGATCGACCACCCTAACCCCAATTTGCCGTTCGAGGTTGCGGGTTTGGGCGGGGGAAAGGTCGCGATCGAAGACAACTAAATTAGCCCCCATTGTCTGTGCGGCTAGGGCAATATCCTCAACTTTTCCCGCCCCGACAACGGTTTGGGGATGGGGTTGGGTGCGTTTTTGGGAGAGAACTTGCAGCACTTCTCCTCCTGCGGTATCCACTAAGCGCTCTAATTCTGCGATACCATCGGCAAAGGCGCGATCGCTCATTTTTTGCGTTTGTAGCCCGATAATGGCGACGCGATCGCGATCTGCGTCAACATCTAGGGCAATATACTCTCGGCGAAATTCTTCTTCAAGTCCCTCAACTAAATCGAGAAAATTTTGCTGGGTTAAAACATCGAGACTTAAAGGAGGAGAAAGCTGCCAGTAAATCGGCTCGCTGTCATTGCGATCGGGGCGATCGCTTTGAGGGATAAGATGGGCGTAATACGTTTCTTTCACATACCCTGTAGCCCCGCCACCCCGTCGTTCAAACCCCGATCCGGTTAAGTTTATGACCACCAAAGCATCTAAACGCTGCATGGCCATAGCTGTCAAACTGGCAGTATGGGGAGACTCGTACTTTAAGTTAGTGGCAATACAGCGAATACCACACAAACGTTCCGCACCATAACGAGGAAGTTCGAGTAGGGGAATTTGGGTTTCGCGGGGGGTTCCCACTCCCACTCGCATCACTTGCCCTCGACGGTTAATATAGGCACAGATATTTTCTTGAATTTCTGTACTAATTGCCGCGAGACGTTGGGCAAATTCGGGAGTTGTCAAGCAGTCTTGAGGTAAGCGTTGTTGATAAAGACGCTTAAGCTGCTTGGTTTGACTGGTTTTGAGTCCTTTTAGATTGCCTTAGATGGT
>NZ_JAYGHV010000146.1:0-19126 GCF_034932145.1 Spirulina sp. 06S082
TGCTGCCAAATCTACTTCCAGAAACCTTATCTGGTGCTGGATTGTGCCTGGCGGTCTTTCAATGGCTTCTTTGAAGTCGAATTAATGGAAACTCTACATCGTAATAAGTCGAGAGACCCATAACGGAACTTTCAATGGCTTCTTTGAAGTCGAATTAATGGAAACAATCCTCGGTATATCCCTATGTAGCAGAAATCTGCAACTTTCAATGGCTTCTTTGAAGTCGAATTAATGGAAACCGACCCGCCCCAAGGGATGACTTGAGACTCGACAACTTTCAATGGCTTCTTTGAAGTCGAATTAATGGAAACAACCGCGTCCGCGTCTGCCCAGTGGCTTTCTGGTACTTTCAATGGCTTCTTTGAAGTCGAATTAATGGAAACTCTTTGTTAGGTTAGCGAATCCCAACAAAGACATATACTTTCAATGGCTTCTTTGAAGTCGAATTAATGGAAACCAAAAAGGGTGCAGTTTAGAACCGCACCCTTTTTGGTTTCCGAGAAACAGCCAAATCCACGACATAAAACCACATCCCGCGCTAGTTTTAAGACCAAATCCGCTTTGCTGAGAATATATTCTCATATCTTCCTGTAGGGACGTTGCATGCAACGTCCCTACAGGGTTTCAGGACAGGGTTTCAGGCGATCGGATGATGATAGTCTACGGTAACTGGATTTGGTATAATATCAAGTCTTAATAAGAGGGAGTCCCAGTCATCCCCATCCCGACTTTTGCTTCGGGAAGAGTTTGTTCAGTAGGAATCCCCAACATCTCCTGATACAGTTTGATATAGTCTCGGGCGGAATCATCCCAACTAAATCGCTGAGACATGGCTCGTTTTTGTAAGGTTTTCCACGTATCTGTATAACGATAGCCTTCCCATGTTCGTACCATACAGGTGAAGAAATCAAGGGGTTCATAGCGATCGAAGCAGTAACCCGTCCCTGCCCCATTAACGGGATCGTGATGAGTAACCGTATCGACTAATCCTCCCGTGCGGCGCACAATGGGAATAGAACCATAACGCATGGCCAGCATTTGGGCAATTCCGCAAGGTTCAAAGCGAGAGGGCATTAAAAAGGCATCGGTTCCCGCATAAATACGACGAGATAGCCCATCATTGTAGAGAATTTGTGCCGAAACCCGACGGTGATGGCGAGAGGACAAATGCCACATTTGGGTTTCGTAGTAGCGATCGCCGGTGCCCAAAAGCACAAATTGCGCGTCACTATAAGAAAGAAAGCGATCCATCACTTGCATGAGCAGATCGATGCCTTTTTGTTCCACTAAGCGCGTCACCATGCCAATGAGGAACTTACTGGGGTCGATTTCCAAACCCAATTCCTCTTGTAGGGCAATTTTATTTTCTTGGCGTTTCTCGATACTATCAGCGTTAAAATTCTCAACAATGTAGCGATCGGTTTCTGGGTTATAACGATCGATATCAATCCCGTTGAGAATTCCCCGTAACTTGCCACTGACAAAAGACATTAACCCATCCAGTTGTTCCCCATAAGCAGGAGTTTGAATTTGTTGGGCATAGGTGGGGGACACTGTGGTAACGCGATCGGCAAACTGAATGGCAGCAGACATGGTATTGTGACCCTGCATATACTCCGGACACCACGCAAATTGCTCTAGTTTCCAACGCCAGGGTCCTTGGTAGGCAATATTATGAATGGTGAAAACAGTTTTGATATCGGGGGTCTGGTGCATCCAGACGGGAATCATGCCGGTATGCCAATCATTACAGTGAATAATATCGGGTTTCCAATAATTCCAAGCAAATTCGGCGGCACCGTTGGCAAAGAAGGTAAAGCGCCACTCTTCGTCGTCTCCGTAGTAAATGCGGTTGGGATCGAAAGAAGGATGTCCGAAAAGATAGAGGGGAACATCGCCATCAAATATAGTTTCATAAACGGCAAATTTCTGAAACATGGCATTTCCCCACCACAGGGGTTTTTTGGGAATATCCAAGGTGTTATTGAGGAAACCATAGTAGGGCATGAAAATTCGCACGTCATGCCCCATCCTGCGTAAAATCTTGGGCAATACCCCAACTACATCCCCCATCCCCCCAACTTTGGCCAATGGCGCAACTTCGGCGGCAACGAATAAAATTTTCATGTTGCTTTTTTTTTAATTGTTCTTTGCTAATTGTTAATGGCAGTCTGTCAAGAGTCAACTATTTTAGTTATCGGGCATCAGTTATCAGTCCTCCAATTTTATCGCAAGACTGATAACTGGGTTTCTTTTCTCGTTTATAAAATCACTTAAAATTTATTATCGGCTCGATCGCAGTTATGTTTCTATCGTCCAAGTTAACTATCCCGATCCTGAATTGGTTATGTTAATGCGATCGCCAAATATATCTCAATCGCAATATCTAGGATAAATCATCAACACTCTCTAAAATTTCAATTAGTTTTTGAGACGATCGCAATAAGGATTCCTTATTTGATAAGCCAATTATTGGCTTGCCATTAATTTTAAATATTTCATGTGCATTTTCTTTGAGAAAATAACGATAATCCACAGTTAATTCTTCTCCTATTTCAATATCTTGGACGGCTATAAATATGCCACAATGATACAAAAGATTAGGGAAATCAGAATGATTGATATAATCTTCGAGATTTTTATGGTCGTAGTTGCCAATATAGTAAGAACCGATTAACTTGACAAAGATATCCCACTCTTCTGAGGTTGGATCGGGATGCTTTTCCAGATATGATTTTTCATCAATAATGAGATCGCCTGGATTGCTATTATAAATAATAACAATTTTACCTTTAGGTAAAAAATCCAAAGTAAACAAGCCTTGTCCAGCTTTAGCTATGGATGACGGGCGAACTTCACCACGAATACACAACATAATAAATACAAAAAAGAACACCAAGGATGCCAATATATTATTAAAATAGGGGTTTTGTCAAGAGTGCATCTCAGTTGTGCAAGAATACCTGAATCGTGGTAAGATGAACTGAAAATATTTGAAGACATAGAAACGAAGACATAGAAACAATTTCGTAAGGACTGTTTTTGCCAACATGATGTTTTTACAAATTTGAAATGCACCCAATAGAAAGTTCTCTTAAATTGGCAATCCCTTCAATTTTAACTCAATTTGCGGAAAAGGCGATCGGCTTTATCGATTTGGTTATGATGGGATGGTTGGGAAGTGAGGCATTAGCGGCAGGTGGATTAGGAGTAATTGCACTTTATATGTTTATTGATATTGGTACAGGTTTATGTGAAGGATTGGGCGCACTTACAGCAGAAGCCTTTGCTCGAGAAGATATTGAGGAAATTCGCAAACTGACAATTCAAGGACTTTGGCTCAATCTGTTTTTTTCTTTACCCATGATGGTTGTTTTATGGCATCTTGGTTCTATTTTACCTCTATTGGGACAAGAAGAAACGATTGCTCGCGGTGCCCAAATTTATTTACAAGCCATTGTTTGGGGACTTCCTTCTGCACTGGGTATTGTTATTTTAAAAGAAGTAGCAACGGCTTGCGATCGCCCTCAGTTTATTACCATTATTACAGCAATTTCTGTTCCGTTAAGTGCCTTAGCCAATTATGCTCTTATATTTGGTCATTGGGGCTTTCCAGCCTTGGGATTAGCAGGGGCAGGTTGGGCAAGTACGATAATATTTACTCTGACTTTTTTCACGATCTTAGGATATATGCAGTTTCACCCAGATTTTCAAAAATATCAACTTTTTAACTCGCTTTGGTATAGCGATCGCGATCTATTTGCAAAAATCATAAAAATTGGTGTTCCTCTTGCCATTGAATTTGGTGCAGAGTTAGGACTGTTTATATTAGCTGCATTTTTCATGGGCTATTTAGGAACAGCAAATTTAGCGGCTCATGAAATTACCCTCTCTGTTTTTGAATTGGCAACTGTTATTCCCTTTGGATTTTCCTATTCTACTACCGTTCGGGTTGGACAAAGACTCGGATTAAACAATATCGAAGGCATCAAAAATTCTTTATTAATTGACTTATTTTTGAACGCTATAGTAACAGGAATTCTCGCTGTTGCGATCTGGTTATTTTCCCCACAAATCATTTCGATTTATTTAGATAGCTCTAGCATCGACTACACTGAAATTGTTAATATTTCCATTTCTTTACTAGCAATTGCTGCATTTTGTCAAAGTATTTATGGCTTACATTTAATCGTAATCGGCGCATTACAAGGATTACAAGATACTTTGATTCCTATGTGGATAGATATTAGTATTTATTGGGGTATTGGCGTAGGAGGTATTTATTTTATGGCTATTATTTTAGATTTGGGAGCAAGGAGTATCTGGTTCGCATTAACACTGACAATGATAATCTCAACAGGAATTTTAATCTGGCGTTTTTTTCATATTCTCTCCCAAGAAAGTAGTAATATTTCTTAACTTGCTATAAATTAGGAGGTTGTGATAAAGTCAATACAAAGAAGAGCTTTGTAAAATTGCAACTTTCCAAACTGATAACCTCTTAGCAACAGATTCAATGACAATTCAGATTTCGGCATATCCCAGTCAAAAATACGTGGGTTTAACCGCATTTGCTCCTGAAGAAACGTTAAGATTTATTGCTGTAGTTAATGATATTTTTATCGTTTTATTTCAGCCTTCTGAATATAAAGAAAATTTTCTACTCCGATTTCTCGAATATCCTTAAAATCAGTATAATGATTTTGATCTGTTGGTAAAGGAGAATCAGTCAGAATGATCCAAAAAATGGGGACTCATTTAGTCGTGGAGGCTTGGCAAGCCCCCCAAGAATATCTTAACAACCCCGAACTAATTCGCCAGGCTTTACTGGCAGCAATTGAGGCTGGAGAAGCAACGCTTATTGATTTATGCGTTCATCAGTTTAGTCCGCACGGTGTTACAGCAACTGCAACTTTAGCAGAATCTCATATTGCCATTCATACTTGGCCCGAATATGGTTATTTTGCCGTAGATTTGTTCTTCTGTGGCGAAGGCAAACCCAAGCAAGCCATGAAAGTTTTGCAAACTCTCTTACAAGCACAAAAAATTGAGGTGCGCGAGTTCGATCGCGGTTTTCCTTAATTGACTTTGTGTTCTCCAATACCCATTCAGGCGATCGCGAAACTAGGTCGTTTTCTCGTATAATGAACTGACAATGAATTGGCGGTGTTTATTGATAATTGTTCATTCATAATTGATAATTAAAAAGTTATTCCTTATTTATTGAATTATGCAGCTTACCCCCCAAGAGAAAGTTAAACTCTTAATCTTTACGGCAGGTCTTCTCGCCGAACGACGCAAAGAAAAAGGACTCAAACTCAACTATCCTGAAGCTGTGGCTTATCTTTCTGCGGCAATCCTCGAAGGGGCTAGAGAGGGGCGTAGCGTCGCCGAACTGATGGAATATGGAACAACTCTACTCCATCGCGATGAGGTCATGGAGGGGATTCCAGAAATGCTTCCGGAAGTACAAGTTGAAGCGACTTTTCCCGATGGCACAAAATTAGTCACCGTACACAATCCCATTCGTTAATAATATAATAGGGACGGATATAAATCGATGAAATTTGGGAAACCATTGAAACGGCTGGGGCAAATTTTTCTGGGGTTGTTTCTGATTTGGCTGCTGGTTTTATCCTCACAGTTATATCTCGCTGCTTCTCATCCAGTAGAAGCCTTGCTAGTATTAGGGGGCAGCATTCGCCGGGAAATCTATGTCGCAGAACTCAGTAAAAGTTATCCCGATGCCAAGATTTTAATTTCCAATGGTTCTCGAGATCCGTGTATTTGGTTAATTTTCGATCGCGCGAATGCGTCAATGGAGAGTGTTTGCCTGGAGAAATGCGCGAAAGATACTTTTGGTAACTTTTATTACACGACCCCCATTTTAAAGGATTGGGGGGTCAAACATATTAAACTGATTACCTCCAAGACTCATCTACCGCGATCGCTTTGGATGGCACGCATCCATCTAGGGGTTCACAAAATTTGGGTAGACTTGGATATTGCAACAGAAACAGGAGTTCCAGGAAATCGGGAGTTTTGGCTCAAAACTATTCTTGATGTTACCCGCAGTTTGGCTTGGGCGCTCATTAGCCCGGTTGTCCCCTCTCCTCAGTGCGATCGCGTTCTGCCCTTAAAGTCAGTGGATCTGCAAGCATGGCTAAAAATGGGGTTCAAATGCGAACATCAGGCAAAATTAGATAAAATGATTCAACAACTTCAAGAACAATGATAATTGTTCATTAATCATTAAAAATATGAATAAACCTGTCAACAAACTTGCTATATTTACAAATTTACTAACAGGGCAGAATATTATTTTTGCCGGTCTTCTTTGGTCGGCGTTCACTATTTTCTTTTTCCTCTCTTTTAGTATTACACTTCCTGGAGAAGACAGTCCTCTGTGGTATTCATTAGGAACTTATCTTCTGGAAACGATCCCTTATGCTTTGGCTGCATGGTTGTGCTACCGTAACTGGAAAAGCCCCCAAATTGCAAGCGGGCGAGAAGTATGGCTCTTTATTGGTTTGGGACTTGCCTCCTATTTTATTGCGAATTTTTTATTCGGAATTTGGGAACTCTATTTTGGCTTAGATCCAGAAATTTCTCCTGCGGATTTATTCTATGTGGGTTTTACAATTTGTGTGGGTTGGGGGATGGTGTTGGCCGTTTTGCCGAGGCGTTTAAACCTAGAACTAAAACAATGGGGAATTATCGCCATCATTGCGATCGTGGGAACCGCTTTTGCGCTGTGGTTAAATGCAGCAACAGCAGATGATACTGAGGTGGAAGAAATGGGAACTGGGGCGGCGATCGAACAGGTGGAAGTGGAAGTAGAAAAGGATGCTTATGAAGGACTTCCTGGGATAATCGTTGCCACCGATCGCTTTTTGGAGGTATTCGCCAAACCGATGAATTTATTCTACGCGGTTGCCGATGTCGCTCTGATGATCGTTGCCTCTACCCTACTATTAGCATTTTGGGGAGGGCGTTTTTCTCAATCGTGGCGAATGATTGCGGCGGCGGTGCTGGCCAAGTATATTGCAGATATGTGGTTAAAGTATGTCACAACTTTACCTGGACAATATGAAAGTGGTGGTTTAATGGAAGTCTTTTATGTTTTTGCGGGGGTCTTGTTCGCCCTGGGGACGGCTTTGGAATATGATGTTTCTACAAGTCGTCGAAGACGCAGAAGAGGCGTGATGTAATTTATTGAGCGATCGGCGATCGGCGACCAAATATGAGCAAGCAAATTCAATTATTTTTTAAAATCATCCTCTGTCTGTTGGGCGCGTGGTTGCTATTCGATATCGTTGCTCATTTCATTGTTGAAGTGCTTTGGTTTAACGAACTGAACTATCTTCGCGCTTTTCTGGTTCGGTTTCAAGCTCAAGCTAGTTTGTGGGCGATCGCCACGGGTACTTCGTCGATTTTTTTATTGGCCAATTTGCGCCTCGCCCACAAGCTGAAACATCCGCCCCCTCCCGATAGTATCGATCGCCGTCAGCGCAAGCGCCAGAAAATAGCATCTTCTCTTTCTCTCTCTCTGACAGAATCAATTGTGCAAAGTCGCCAAAAGGCGATCGTCCCCCATACTTCTCCTCCTATTCCCGAAAGGGCTGCCCTGTCTTTAAACTGGCTCTTTTTATCGGTACTGAGTTTGGGCAGTTTAGCGGGCTTAATTGTCCTTCACTATAGCAAGATTGCCCTCAATTATTGGCAGCCCAATTTCACCCTAGCAAAAGTTACCCCGCCTTTACCGCCCCCTTTCGATCTCACTGCTGTCGGAAAGATTCTCAGTGAAAGTCTGGGTCAAGGCTGGGGCATTCATCTACAATGGATTGTTATCGCTGCCTCGGTACTCTTGTTTTTATTTGCCGATAGCTTTTATAGTGTTGCGATCGCCGTCCTTCTCAGTCTTCTTTTTGGCTTCACCCTTGCTGGGAATTGGACGAGAATCCTTGAATTTTTCGCCGCAACCCCCTTTAACCATCAAGATCCGCTTTATCATTTCGATGTTAGTTTTTATCTCTTTCGCTTGCCCTTTTGGGAACTCCTCTATTTTTGGTTAGGTGGATTATTTCTCTACGGTTGGGCGGCTTGCTCCCTCACTTATTTTCTGTCTGGAGATAGTCTCTCTCAAGGTCGTTTCCCTGGATTTTCCCAGCAACAATTACGCCACATTGATATCTTGGGGGGGTTAGTCATGCTGTCCCTTGTCTTCTATCACGCCCTCTCCGTTATCAAATTAGTTTATTCTACTCGCGGTGTAACCTATGGTGCCAGTTATACGGATCTCCACGTGCAACTCCCCGTAGAAGTTATTTCCGGTCTAGTTGCGGGGGCGATCGCCGTCTGGTTATTTTATCGCGGTATTTATCATCTCCAACGCGATCGCAGACATACTAAAATACGTCATCCTCTCACGGTCATTTTGCTAGTTCTTTACCTCGTCATTTTCGTTTCTGGAGAAATAGCTGGAAATGCGATCCAGTCCCTTAATGTACAGCCAAACGAACTAGAAAGAGAAACCCCTTACCTACAACGGAATATTGCCGAAACTCGTGCCGCATTTGCCCTCGATCGCGTCGATGCGAGAACTTTCGATCCTCAAGATAATCTCAGTCTGGAAACATTACAAAACAATCATTTAACCCTCGAAAATATTCGCCTCTGGGATACTCGTCCCCTCCTGGAAGCCAACCGCCAATTACAAGAAATTCGCCTTTATTATAGCTTTCAAGATGCCGATATCGATCGCTATAATATGCAAATTCGCCAGAAAGATCTTCCTCAAAAACAATTAACGCAAAAACAACAAGTTTTGATTTCTGCTCGAGAATTAGACTATAAACAAGTCCCAGAAGTTGCTAAAACTTGGGTGAATAAGCATCTCGTTTATACTCACGGTTACGGCTTTACATTGTCTCCGGTTAACAAAGTAGCGAAAGGGGGTTTACCTGTCTATTTTGTCCAAGATATCGCCACCAAAGAAGAAGGAGGAACCCTTCGTTTAGCGGATGAAATCATTCGGGGAAGTATTCCCATTGGTAAACCGAGAATTTACTTTGGAGAATTGAGCGATACTTATATTATGACCTCAACAAGAGTACAGGAACTAGATTTTCCTAGCGGTCAAGATAATGCTCAAAATACTTATGATGGGATTGCCGGAATTTCCTTGAGTTCCTTCTGGAAGCGTTTGATTTTTGCGGAATATCTTAAAGATTGGCAAATGCTATTTACGCAAAATTTCACCCCAGACACCAAAGTTCTTTTTCGCCGCAATATTAATCGTAGAATCCGTACAATTGCTCCATTTTTACGTTACGATAGCGATCCTTATTTAGTCAATGCCGACACTCGAGAGCCTGAATCTGCAAGAGTTGGAAACTATTTATATTGGATCGTTGATGCCTATACAACCAGCGATCGCTATCCCTATTCCGACCCAGGAAAACGAGAATTTAATTATATTCGCAACCCAGTTAAAGTTGTCATTGATGCCTATAACGGGAGGGTTAATTTTTACATTTCCAACCCCGACGATCCGATTATTCAAACATGGCAAAAAATCCTCCCGGATCTCTTCAAATCTCTTGAAGAAATGCCAGCCAGTTTACTCGAACATATTCGCTATCCAACGGACTTTTTTAGTATTCAATCCGAACAGCTTTTAACCTACCACATGACAGATATTAAAGTATTTTATAATCGCGAGGATCAATGGCAAATTCCTCAAGAAATTTATGGGGAAGAATTACTACCCGTACAACCCTATCATTTAATTATGCGTTTACCCGAGGAAGAAGAAGAAGAGTTTATTTTACTTCATCCTTATTCTCCTCGGGCCCGTCCTAATTTAATTGCTTGGTTGGCAGCGCGTTCTGATGGCGATCGCTATGGTAAATTATTATTATATCAGTTCCCCAAACAAAAGTTAGTATTTGGTGTCAGTCAAATTGAGGCTTTAATTAACCAAGATCCAACAATTTCTCAGCAAATTTCTCTTTGGAATACCCAAGGATCCCGTGTTAGTCAAGGGAACTTATTGGTGATTCCCATTGAAAATTCCCTTTTGTATATTGAACCTTTATATTTAGAAGCAGAACAAAACAGCGTTCCCACTTTAGCGCGAGTTATTGCTGTCTATGAAAATACAATTGTGATGGCAAATACCCTAGATTTGGCTTTTCAGGAACTCTTTAAACCGCGATCGCCAGAAGAAACAAACGAAGCCATTATTCGATCGTTAGATGAATTGAACGAACGCTTATTAGAAGGAATTACACCTGAAAATTGAGAGAAATTATTTTATCTCATCTCGAAATTGTCTCAGCGATCGCCGATGATTTTCCATTGCGATACAGCTTTGGAATAAGTTAACATCCAAGTGCGGTAAAAGTTGCGATTGAGAGATTGCTTCATAACCCTCATTCTGCAAGCTATACAATAATAAGCGATCGCCGATCCAAAACCAAACTTCAGGAATATTCAACCGTTTATAAGCCTCCAGTTTATCAATTCCCCCACTGGTGACAACAACTTCAATGACTAGATCGGGTTGTTCTCGATCGGGTCCCAGTTCATAAGATTTATCTCCTTCTCGTTTAACTTGTCCCGACTCACTTTCTAAAGTCATCGATCCTGTTGGTGTAAAATCTAAACCCAAGGATTCTAGATAAATCTCTAATAAAGCACCGATACGTTCTTTGATCGTTTCATGTCTTTTGCTGGGCATTTTGTGAATCTCCAAGACTCCATCTAAAAAGGACAGTCGAACCCCAGGGCGATCGATAAGTTGTTCGACTGCTTTAAATTCTCGCCAAGTCAATTCCGCGATTAAAATGGGTTCAAAACTGGCTTCTGTTTGGCGATCGGGGAGAGTAGCAATCATGGCTAAAATGGTACATGGATCGTTAAATCAATTATAATCAATCTCTATTCTTTCTGTAAAATTGACTTTAAAAATGCCCAGCGATCGCTGATTTCTTCAATGATTTTAGTGGTAGGTTTTCCGGCACCATGTCCCGCTTTAGTTTCAATACGAATCAACACTGGGCGATCGCCAATATGGGATGCTTGCAAAGCGGCCGCAAATTTGAAACTATGGGCAGGAACCACGCGATCGTCGCGATCGGCAGTAGTAATTAAAGTGGCAGGATAATTCGTTCCTGGTTTTAAATTGTGTAGGGGAGAATAGGCATATAATGCTTTAAATTCTTCCTCATTTTCTGGCGAACCATAATCGGAACACCATGCCCAACCAATGGTAAATTCGGGAAAGCGTAACATATCCATTACTCCTACTGCGGGTAATGCTGCTGCAAATAAATCGGGTCGCTGAGTCATGCAGGCACCTACCAATAAACCCCCATTACTGCCTCCACCAATAGCGAGTTTTTCTGTTGAGGTATATTGATGAGAAATGAGCCATTCTGCAGCAGCAATAAAGTCATCAAAAACATTTTGTTTGTTTAATTTCATTCCTGCTTGATGCCATTCTTCTCCATATTCGCCCCCTCCACGCAAGTTAGGCATTGCATAAATTCCCCCCATCTCCATCCAGATCAAATTAGCAATAGAAAAACTAGGAGTGAGAGAAACATTAAAACCGCCATAACCATACAAATAGGTAGGATTATTTTTATCTTGTTTTATTCCTTTTTTGTAAGTTAAGAACATGGGGATTTTTGTGCCATCTTTACTGGGGTAAAAAACTTGTTCGACCACATATTCATCGGAATTAAAATCAACTTTGGGCTTACGAAATAGCGTGCTTTTTCCTGTTACGATATCGTAATGATAGATTGTTGTGGGTGTTGTAAAACTGGTGAAAGCATAAAAGGTTTCTGTGTCCTCTCTTTTCCCCATAAAGCCTCTTGTTGAACCAATTCCGGGTAATTCAACCTCGCGGATAAATTGTCCCTCAAGGGTGAAAATTTTAATGGCTGTATAAGCGTCTTGAAGATAGTTGAGAATAAAGCGATCGCCTAAAACTCCAACAGATTGTAAAGTTTCCGAACTTTCAGGAATAATTTCTCGCCAATTCTTCTTTTCTGGATCGTTAATATCGATCGCAATTAAACGACCTCGAGGGGCATCAAGATCGGTACTCAACCAGAAAATAGAACTGTCATTATCAACAAAATTGTAATTCGCTTCAAACTCAGAAATAAGTTCGATAACTTCTCCTTCTGGGTCTTCTAAATCCTTGTAAAAAATTAAATTGCGCGGATCTGTACCCAAGCGAATATGAATAATTAAATAACGACCATCTTCTGTGACATCGGCACTAAATCCCCATTCTTTGCGATCGGGACGATGATAGATAAGAGTGTCTTCTGATTGTTCTGTTCCGAGACGATGATAGTAGAGTTTTTGGAAATAATTAATATCCTCAAATTTTGTTTTTTCGTTGGGTTCATCATAGCGACTATAAAAGAATCCTTGGGAATCATTTGTCCACCACGCACCGGAAAATTTGACCCATTTGAGAAGATCGGGTAAATCTTCTTGGGTTGCAATATTTTTGACTTTCCATTCTTGCCAATCCGATCCCGATCGCGAGATACTATAGGCAGCAAATTCTCCATTTTCACTGATGGAAAGACCTGATAAAGCAACGGTGCCATCTTCAGAAAATTGATTGGGATCGAGTAAGATTTCTGGTTCGTCTTCTAGGTTTTTTAAGGTGTAGATAACATTTTGATTTTGCAAGCCATCATTTTTAGCATAAAAATAGCGATCGCCTTTTTTCCAAGGGCTGCTATATTTTTCATAATTCCAGAGTTGTGTGACTCGATCTTTGATTTTTTCTCGTCCAGGAATATTTTTTAAATACGGTAAAGTTACTTTATTTTGTGCTTCAATCCATGCTTGAGTTTCTTCTGTATTCGGGTCTTCTAACCAGCGATAAGGGTCTTTGACTTCAATGCCGTGATAGACATCAATTTGGTCATCTTGACGAGTAACAGGATAGGAAAAAGATTGATTACAGTCGGTCATAGTGAAAGAGAAAATAAGAAGGGGTTGTTTGTTTCATGTAGGCTCGTCTAATAACGATGATAATCGAGATATAATGGGGGATTTATTCGCTAATCTCTGGATTTGGACTAGATACAGCAACATAAACCCCAAAAATCACGATCGCAAAGCCTATCCATTCTACAATACTCAATTTTTCCGCAAAAAAAACCCACGCTTGTAGAGAACTTCCGAAAGGTTCTAGTAGATAGGCGACTGCTATAATGCTGGATGAAAAGATTTTGAGAATATTGGTTAGCATTCCATGACCGATAACAAAAACAAGAACGAGAAAGAAAACTGCCCACCATCCCGACCAAGAGTAAGGAATAATACGATCTCCTTTTAGCAAAAGAATGGGTAGTAATAAGAAAATACAAAATAAGCAACGCCAAAAAAGAATATTGCTAACGCTTAGATGCACGCGCAGTTGTTCTACTATTAATAAATACCCACCGAAGAATATTGATGACAATAGAGCGAAAAGATCGCCTTGCAATTGAATTGTAGCCATCTGCATATCGCTAATTCCAATGGCGATCGAACCACCAATGGCGATCGCCATACCCATGAGAAATTGACGATCAAAACTTCGCTTTAAAAATAACCAAGCGAATAGAGTTGTAAATAATGGAGTTAAACTGTGCATTAGTGAAGAGATACCAATCTTTGTTTGCACGAGAGACCATGCCCAAAATATTTGATTGGCAGTCGAACACATTCCCGCACCGAGAAGAAGTAATAATATTCTTAGAGAGTAAATTTTATAATTTGTTGGGCGATCGCTCATTTTTTCTGCTCGGATAAAATCCCAACTATTTCCCACTCCAAAAACAAGTGTTGCAAATAAAAAACGCATAAATACCGTCGCGATCGGGCTTATTTCTTGTTCACTCCATCTCACACCAATAGGAGCCGTAGATAGAATCAAGCAAGCAACGATCAAATAAAATAAGGCAAGAAAATTAGCTTGGGTGATAGATTTTTGTTGCACATCCAATTGGTCTATCATGGCAAAATTTGTATTTTTAGATACTAGAGCAAAATAGAACTAATTAACTATTTTCATGCCATTGTATGATATTGTGACAATTTTAATAAAAATCTTTATTTTGGGTTAACACTTCACTGTTCTCTATAACTTTTTAGGCTGATTTTCTTTTATTGTTCTCTGTAAAGCTAAATTTACTGGATCGATTACGTTCAAAGAATTTATCATTTTAATCATTTCTCGATCGCCATCTTCTTTAATCCATTGAAGTAAATAAGCGATCTCTGTGCATCCTGCAATAATGCAATCAATATTCCCTTGATTTGATAATAATTTGGGTAGCAATTGTTTTCCCAATTTACAGGCCAGTTCTCGATTGAGTGCTTTCACTCCACCATAAATACAATCCATCAAAGCATTTTGTAATAATTGATTCGGTTCGCTGTAAGCAATCCCTCTACTTTCTAAAGGTTGAGAATAGACTTTTCCTAAACGGACTCCCTCGGTGCCTAAAATAAGAGGATAGCGTAAATTTTGTTCTTGTAAATATTGGCAAGTAGACTCAACCAAAGAATAATGTTTTAATTGTTGAGCGATAGTGGGAGAATGTTCTTTAAGTTGTTTCCAGACTCGATGTAAAAAATAATGAGCGCTATTGCATAAAACGATTATTTCTATCGGTTGATGTGGAGAACTGACCATCTTAACTGCCCTCTCAATTGCTATTTTTAAGAGCATTATAAGTTCGCACTTAAGAGCAATACTGTTTTGTTGAATGGGAATTGTTCGATCCGGAAGAAAACAGGCTTGAAATAAAATAATTTCTCTGGAATCGCCACATAAAGCAATTGCTTGCTTAAATCCTTCCAAACCTGCGATCGGTCCCATCCCACCCAATAAAACTAAGGGTAATCCTTGGGTTTGTTGGGGTCGAAGAATTAACACTTCTGTTGGATAATCTCGATCGCTAATAATTCTATCTTGTTGTTGTCGATCGCGAGCAATCGCTTCCAGTTTTTGGTGATAATTTCTAAGAATGCTAGAGGCTTGTCTCTCATTATGAAACAAATACATTTTTTTGCTTGAAGATAAGGATAAAGAGATATAGGCACTGCTTACTATTCCCTCACTAACTACTCATCATTATAGCGCTATTGTTATGATTGGCAAAGTAGCGATAGTTGCACTAGGGCTATTTCATTCTACAAAAAAGAATAATATAATAGCAGTGACCCTTTCAATTATTCCAAAGCCATGACGATAGCAACCCAAAAACTGATTCTCAAAGAATATCTCAACTATGACGATGGCACAGACACTCGCTATGAATTAGTTAATGGAGAATTAGTAGAAATGGCACTTCCTAGCGGGAGACACGGGGCGATCGCAAAGTTCCTAGAAAGAATGTATGATACAGAAAATGACCGCTTATCAAGAGAATGGATTACACTTCGAGGGGAAGTTGGTGTTCAATCTCCTCGAGGCGATCGCACTGATACAGTTCGCATTCCCGATGTTACAATAATTCATCAAGAGCAATGGCAAGATTTGCAAGATCGAGAAGCCGTTATTCGCTTAAATGAAACCCCGCCTTTTTTAGTGGTTGAAATTGTCAGTCCTTCGACGAAAAGTACCGATCGCCGCGCTAAACGTGCCGAATACAGCGTCTTAAATATTCCTGAATATTGGATTGTCGATCCCCTTGAATCGCGAGTAACGATTTGTTCTTTAGTAGAAGGATTATACGATGCAGAAGAATTTGCAGGAGGCGATCGCATTATTTCCCCAACTTTTCCCGAACTCATTCTAACTGCCGCACAAATTTTACAAGGTAATCTTTAAGAGTAAATTTATCTTATTTCAAAATCATGATAATAGCAACCCAAAAACTGATTCTTAAAGAATATCTCAACTATGACGATGGCACAGACACTCGCTATGAATTAGTTAATGGAGAATTAGTAGAAATGGCGCTTCCTAGTGGACGACACGGCGAAATTGCTGATTTTTTAAACTTTCAATTTCGTCGAGAAATAGAAAGACTCGATCGCCACTGGGTTTCTAAGCAAATGGCGATTGGGGTTCAATCTCCTCGAGGCGATCGCACTGATACTGTTCGCATTCCTGATGTTACAATCATTCATCAAGAACAATGGCAAGATTTGCAAGATCGAGAAGCAGTTATTCGCTTAAATGAAACCCCGCCTTTTTTAGTGGTTGAAATTGTCAGTCCTTCGACAAAAAGCACCGATCGCCGCGCCAAACGTGCCGAATATAGCGTCTTGAATATTCCTGAATATTGGATTGTCGATCCCCTTGAATCGCGAGTAACGATTTGTTCTTTAGTAGAGGGATTATACGATGCAGAAGAATTTGCAGGAGGCGATCGCATTATTTCCCCAACTTTTCCCGAACTCATTCTAACTGCTGAACAAGTTTTGCAAAGCGCTAGTTAAGAAACTTTATTTTTTATTGACCTAATTCTCTCAGCATTTTTGGTAAATCTTCTTTGAGAAATACAGTCATTTGTCCGCTATGAGAACTGCTATCTTCATTTTTAGTTAACTCTATCCAATAAGCAAAGCGAATTCCCAAACGCAATTCTCCTTCTCTTCCTCCCAAACCAGGCAAATTTAAGCGTCGAGACATTTCCAAAGTGTCCGCAGAGGGATAAATGCGAACAATTTGTGCATTTTGATAATCCGTATAAATATCCAACCCATAAATAACTCGCAAGGCTTCTTCTAACCTCGGTAGAGAAACCCCATTAATTAAATCGTAAAGGGAAAAATTTTCACTGCGAATAATTCCAGGATTTCCTAAGAAACTAATGCGACCTGGTGGCAAAACAGAAGCGCGAAACTCGAAACGTTGGGCTGCGGTGTCAGTGCGTCGTACTGTTAAACCATCACCGCTATCTGAAGGCTGCAACGTCGGATTTCCGGCGATCCAAGCCGCTACAGTTTCCGTGCGCTGACCGGGTAAACTCCAAGCAGGAGAGGCGATCGCGCCAAAAACTAAACCAAAGCATCCCAGTGTAGATAAATAGCGTAAGCAAAAAGAGCGAGCATTCATAAGTATTAATTGGTAAGAGTGAATGGTGAATGGGTGAAAATTCCTCCTTTCCCCAAAGAATGAAAAAATATATTTCTCAACATTAATTATGCAGCGATCGCAACGTGCTAAGTTGATAGGGCTAAGTTGGTTCTGATGGGGAACAGCCATTAGGCGCGAGGGGGAAAGACCAGTGCAAGTCTGGTACTGTCCCGCAACTGTGATGAAACTGAGTCCTTAAATCAAGGTAAAGTTTCTCAGTCAGGATACCCGCCAACTTAAGAAAAAATAACGCATTTGCGAGGTACAGATCGTGTTTGAAGCAATTTTGACAAAATTCAAGAAATCACCGTCCATCGGGCGAATTTCGCTAATTGGTAGCGCGATCGCCCTCTTTCTCCTGGCTGCAAAACCCGCGATCGCCCATCACCCATTTGGTGGCAATACTCCCCAAAATTTCTTAGAAGGAATTTTATCCGGTATGGGACACCCAGTCATTGGTCCCGATCATTTTGCCTTTGTAGTGGCGATCGGCTTATTGGCAGCCTTAAAAGGAAAACAAGGCATTTTTCTCCCCATTGCCTTTATTTTAGCAACCTTGGCAGGAACAGGACTTCATCTCCTGGCGATCGATCTTCCTGCACCAGAATTGATTATCTCCGCTTCAGTGTTAGCTTTTGGTGTGTTACTCTCCCTGAAAAACAGTCCAAATCTTGCTTGGCTTTCCGGAAGTGCTGCGATCGCCGGACTCTTTCACGGTTATGCTTATGGAGAGGCGATCGTGGGAGCCGAAATGACCCCCTTAATTGCCTATTTAGCTGGATTTGCCCTCATTCAACTGGCGATTGCCCTTGCTGCCTTTAAAATTGCCCGCTTAACCCTCAAAAAAATCGCCGACCAACCCTCTCTTCCCTTACGCTTTGCCGGATTTACCATTTCTGGCATTGGTGTAGCCTTCCTCTCTTCAGCCATTTTAGGGTAGTCCCCAGCAAACCAATTAATTAATGCCGTTACTGCGATCGCCTTCTCCGAGATCGAGTACGGCATTCCTCTTTTTAACCCTTTTAGAAATCATCCCCACCGAAAACCATGCACAAAATACCCGTTACCGTAATTACCGGCTTTCTTGGAGCCGGAAAAACAACATTAGTTCGCAATTTGCTGCAAAATAATCAAGGGCGCAGAATCGCCGTTCTCGTCAATGAATTTGGAGAAGTCGGCATTGATGGAGATTTACTGCGTTCCTGCCAAATTTGCGACGAAGACGAAACCCCCGATGCCAATATTGTCGAACTGACCAACGGTTGCCTCTGTTGTACCGTTCAAGAAGAATTTTATCCCACCATGCAGGAACTCCTGAAACGTCGGGATAAAATTGATTGTATTCTCGTGGAAACCTCCGGCCTCGCATTACCCAAACCCCTCGTACAAGCCTTTCGCTGGCACGAAATCCGCAATGGTGCAACAGTGGATGGAGTGATTACCGTGGTCGATTGTCGGGCATTGGCATTAGGGACCTTAGTGGGGGATTTAGATGCCTTAGAAGCCCAGAGACAAGCCGATCCGAACCTCGAACACGAAACCCCCATCGAAGAATTATTTGAGGATCAATTGGCCTGTGCAGATTTAGTGTTATTAACCAAAACCGATCTTGTGGATGAAGCCGAGTTAGCAAAAGTACAAAACTGGCTGCAAAAAGAAGTCCCTGCGGGAGTCAAAATCGTTCCTTGTCGGGATGGAGAAATAACTGCCGAAGTCCTGTTAGGGTTTAATGCAGCCGTAGAAGACGATCTAGAGAATCGTCCCAGTCATCACGACCACGAGGAAGAACACGATCACGACGATGAAATCAACTCCGTTCAAGTAATCTGCGATCGCGCTTTCGACCCAAAAAACCTCACAGAAACCCTGCAAAAAATGGTGCAGGAACAAGAAATCTATCGCATCAAAGGCTTCGTCAGTGTCCCCGATAAACCCATGCGAATGGTTTTGCAGGGAGTAGGAAACCGTTTTGATTCCTTCTACGATCGCCTCTGGTCAACCGAAGAAACC
>NZ_JAYGHV010000147.1:0-19063 GCF_034932145.1 Spirulina sp. 06S082
CGATCCCCTCGCTGACGGTCCCACCATTCACGCGGCGGCAACGCGGGCATTACGGCGAGGGGTTAAACTGGAAGATGTGCTAGGGGTAGTGGAATCAGTGCGGGATGAGATTACAGCCCCGATTGTTCTCTTCACTTATTACAACCCTATTTTATATCGCGGTATCGAACCTTTCTTGCAGCGTATTGCTCAAGCAGGGGTTAAGGGTTTAGTCGTGCCGGATTTGCCCCTGGAAGAAGCTGAGGCACTCCTAACCAAAGGCAAGGAGGTTGGAATTGAGTTAACTTTATTGGTTGCTCCTACGAGTCCTCAAGAGCGCATAGAGGCGATCGCCAAACAATCTCAAGGTTTTGTTTATTTAGTGAGTGTCACCGGAGTGACCGGAGCGCGAACAGAAGTTGCTTCTCGCGTTAAAGACTTGCTTCCCAGACTGCACAAAACCACCGATAAGGCGATCGGGGTGGGTTTTGGTATTTCTCAACCGGAACAGGCAAAACAAATGAAAGAATGGGGCGCAGATGCAGTGATTGTCGGTAGTGCAGTGGTGAAACTTTTGGCAGAAGGAACGCCAGAAGAAGGATTAAAAGCAATTGAAGCATTTTGCCAGAGCTTAAAAGCAGCGATTCAGTAAACAAAAAAGAGAGATTCTTCGGAATCTCTCTCTTGTATGTGTATTTTTCCCTTCTTGGCGGGAATTTAGTCCAGTTTAGAAACTAAACGTAGTCCGCAGCATACCTACAAAAGTCGTATCATTGTTGGGGTTGCCATTGGGGTTGAAAACAGCGTAAACCCCAGGCGCAATCTCAATGTTGTCAGAAACGGGGAAACGATACTCAAAGTTAGCCATATAAGCCGCGCCGCGATCGTTTGGACCATTTTCAGCGCGGGTTAAATAAGGCAGTTGACCGAAGCCCAATACTAAAACATCATCTTCCTTGAGTAGATCGGGGAAACCTAAATTAGCACCCCAGGTCCAAAGATCGGCAACATCACCCCGACGCACGCCAGATTCGGCGATCGCCTGGGTGTATCCCACAAAAGCACTCAAATTAATGCTGTCGCTGAGGTCGAAACTACCGGATACATTCCAATGGTTGGCAGAAGTGGCGGATTCTCGGATATTGCCGCTACTGTTGACATAGAGAAAGGGAGATTTACCCAAAACGCTTGTTGCTCCCCCAAGGGTAATATTATTGTCCGTGCGAGCGCCACCGGGGGAGAAACTGTGGGCATAACCCAAAGCTAACTTGAAGTCCTCGTTGAGGGCAAGATTCAGTTGGATGGGGGCGCTATAGCCGCCGTTAAAGATTCCTGTACCGGCATCGTTGGGATTATTGGAGAAGTAAGCAAGATCGATACCGAAAGATTCATTCAGTTTGATATTAGCTCCCAATGCGGCACCACCGTCGGGGGCTTCATAGAAGAGGTTATTATAGGCCAAACCCAAGGGCAGACCATCAATGGCGTAAGGACTGGTGCTTCCCGAATCAACAATATCGTCAATGTTAACGCCTGATGCGGCAACGTGAAGCATCACATTTTCTCCTGCGGGGAAGCGATACCACAATTTGGCGAGACGCACATCGTTGTCGGCGGTAAACCCGTATTTATTGGGGTCGTTTTGCGGGGAACCGGTGCCAAACTGGGAAATATTCCGTAAATTTCGCGCTTGCAGTCGGGTACGAAGGCGATCGCGTCCGGTGAAGCTGGTATCGAAGTTTAAACGCGCCCGATAGCCAAAGGCAACGCTATTATTGCGATCGGTTCGGAAGTTCGTTGCTGTGGTGTTACTGGCTGCGTGAATGGTATCCAGGTCATTGAGGAAGGTTGCACCCACTCCAGTAGCTGCGAGATATTCTCCCAAGGTAACAGAGTCAACAGTTCCCCCCTCTTCAAACAGCCCGATCGTGCGGTTCTGATCGAGAGTGTTCGCCAGAGATGCTGAGTCAGCGACGGTCTGATTGTCTAAGAGACCCAAATCGAAGTATTCAGCACCATTAAAGCCAAAAATCTTGGCGCGATCGCCGATCGCGGTATCCAAGTTGAAGATAACTTCCCCAACTAACTTGGTGGTGGTAGAAAATTGATGATCTTCTAAGAAAGAAACTCGTCCTTCAAGGTTATCAACCCGGGTTCCCAGGGCTGTGAGTTCCACCTCAAATTCCTGCATGAGACGACGGAGGGTTTCTAATTCGTCCCGCGTCACAAAATCAGCACTGGTTTCTGCAAGCAGGCGTTCGACCTGTTGCAAGCAGGCATTTAAACCGGCGGCAAATTCGTAGCGAGTTAAAGCGCGATCGCCGCGATAAGTGCCGTTGGGATAGCCTTTAAGACAGTCGTAGCGACGAACTAAATCATCTAAGGCTTGAAATGCCCAATCCCCAGGAGAAACATCACTAAACTTAGATGCTCCGGTAAATTGAGCCTGACCAGCCGCACCTTCTACACTATAACTATTGACTTGTTGTAGGACATCGCTACTCGAAAGCGAGGAATCTGTGGGATTGGCGAATGCGTCTCCCGATACGGCCAGAACTGCAATTAGGGTTGCAGGGGCTGTGAATAAAGCCTTTCTTAGAATTTTAGACATGAATACATCCTCACACTGAACCAAGAGATAGGGCGATTGAACCAATTTATTTGATTTTCGCCTTTAATTTACAATCCTCTTATCGATTTTAGCGAAATTTTGCCCATTTAGCGATCGCCTATTGAATTTTTTAATGATACTCGCGGTTATTGGAGACTGGATTAAAATATGCTACCGAGTGCGATCGCGATGTCTGAAGTCTCATTTCTGACTGCAATATTGTCAAAGGAACGGTGCAAAAGCTGGTAAAGTGATGGCTTGCAGCAATAATACTAGGAGAAGCGATCGATGCAAGCAATAGATGACAAAACCATTGTTAAAGATTATTTTAATAGCAAAGGATTCGATCGCTGGCGCAGAATTTACGGTGATGGTGATGATATCAGCAAAGTTCAATTGGATATTCGCAACGGACACCAGAAAACCATTGATAAGGTTCTCTCGTGGTTGCGCGAAGATGGTAATATTGCCGAATTGTCGGTTTTTGATGCAGGATGTGGGGTAGGGAGTCTGAGCATTCCCCTTGCTGAAGTAGGGGCGACGGTATATGCCAGCGATATCTCAGAAAAAATGGTGGGAGAAGCGAAAGAAAGAGCCGAAAAAGTTCTTCCCGATACAAGTAAGCTGATTTTGGAAACCCACGATCTAGAAACAGTTGAGGGAAAATATCACACGGTTATTTGTTTGGATGTTCTCATTCATTATCCCCCCAAGGAACTCGAACAGATGCTAGGACATTTAGCCAGTTTAGCAGAATCTCGTCTTATTTTAAGTTTTGCACCGTTTACGGTCTGTTTAATGTTATTGAAAAAAGTTGGCGAACTATTCCCTGGACCGAGTAAAACCACCCGCGCTTATATGCACCATAAGTTTGATATCATAGATATATTGGAACAGAAAGGTTTTGCAATTAAGCGCAAAGAAATGATAGGAACTCGTTTTTATTTCTCCTATTTACTTGAAGCGGTGCGGAAAAACAGTTAAATGATAACAGTTAAATGTTATCATTTGAGTCCAGTCTTCTCTCTAAATATAGTTCTCGCTGGGTTGATAATTTTTCGTTGATTATGAACCCTCTATCTCGTAATTGAGAATACACAAACTTAATTTTCTCAGTCCCGATTACTTCTTTGTGAACCTCCATAATGACTTTCTCGATGTTGTAGAGATCGGCATATTGCATGAGGTTATATTCTCCACCTTCAATATCAACAATGAGAACATTGGGGTTATTTTTTTTAATTTCTTTATTGAAGGGTTTAACAGGAACTTGAATCCGGTTATCAGTTTTGCGAACTTGAATTAATGAAGAAGCCCAAAACCGTTTTGAAACATAAAAATCTTGTTCTCCAGCTTGTTCTCCTAAAAGGCAAAAATTGACTTGGGGAGAAACTTGGTTGAGTCCATAAACTTGACGAATATACAGTTCTAAGGCAGGATTTGCTTCATAAGTAAAAACATTATCAGACCCGACGGTTTGGGCGCAATAGGTGGAGAGAAATCCCCACCCTGTACCAAGTTCCATAACACGATCGCCTTCTTGCAATATTGCTTTGACAATTTTCAATTCTTCCCGTTCATAAGAATACTGCCAATGTAATCTTTCTAAAGGCTTCCTCTGTAACTCTGGAGGAATTGGCATTTTTATCCCAGAAATATTAACGATTTTGTTGGTTTTGCCTAACTTGCGGTACTCTGAAGCAATAGATATGTTCATCAACGCGATCGAACTTTTTATGTTTCTTTGTACCATTTCGATCGCCTCGGCGGCCTTAAATTTTACTTGTTGCATTTTGAGTTTTTTATGCTATGGTAATTTACTGTTCAGAGATCGCGCTACTTTGATACAAGTTACCATATCTGCATCGGTTTTAATCGCTTCTGGGTTAATGTGAGTAATGGTGGCGCGATCGCCTCGGTTTTTTAAGGCTTCAATGAGACGCGATCGCGGGGGAATATCCATTTTTCCGCGTCGCCCTATTTCCCCTAAAGTATAAAAATAGGGAGGAAAATCTGCTTCTCCTATCATAATTTCTAACAATTCTACACAAGCATTCCAATCCCATTCTCTCGCTAAATTTTGCATTTTTTTGAGGGTAAGGCGATCGTGTAAAACCCCCAACCACATTGGACCAGTTAAGGTTAAAGGAGTGCGATCGCACGAACAAATACATTGTCCCAATTTGCGCCAAGATATGGTTTCATATTCCCCACAAGCGTGACAATAACCCAAAAAACCATAATTTTCAGGGGCGATCTGTTGTTGAGATAATAAACGCACCATTATCCGATAAGTTTCCCCTATGTAAAAGGAAAAAATAGGTTGGATTCCTTTTCCTTGACTCGCTGTTTGCTGCTGCATTGCGCCAATAATTAAGCGTAGGGCTTGTTCTTGGGCGGCGGGATGAGAACGGGCATAAGCGCCATAATTAGCTAAACTATTTTGGGGGAGATGTCCTGTCCCGGTGCGTCCGTCTGTACTGGTGAGATAAATTAAACCCCCAATTTTGGTCGCCCAAAGAGACGTACTTAAATAAGGTGCGACGGAACCAAAACCATCAACATCGACAAGATCGTAATAGTCTTTGCGATCGAAACAGCGAAAAAAGAGACGATGGGCATTTTCACAGGTAACTTTACCTTGTTGGGAGGCGATCGCTGCGTGTAAATTCGCTTCCAGTAGCGATCGGCGATCGGGGTTTCCTTCATTGCTTAAAATCCAATTAGCCCCACTTTCTAACCAATAGCGCAAACTCCGTACTCCACAACCTGCCATTGCGTCTAATATTCGTAATTGTCCCATTTCTTGTCGATAAATTGCCGCCGCTAAAACCCCTAAATCTCGAACAATACGGTTTTCTGGGCGAAAAAATGCCTTTCCTATGGTAAACCGTGCTTTTCCTTCTTCCTGCATAATCAGGGTAAACGCATCTAATTTAGTATAAATTGTAACGGCAAACAAAAACATTATTGGATAATTAGCAATTATTCTTGTTTATTGATAATTCATTAAAAACGCGATCGCATCAATTCGCAATATTTTACAATTTTCCCCAACACAACCACCTGAAACACTGTAGCGACGTTGCACGCAACGTCGCTACAGAAAGGCTTGGAAAACATCCCTAGCAAAGCGGATTTGGTATTATCTCTATGGGTTGAGATTTTCCTAATTAAATCAAGTTTAGAACTCGATTTCTGCTGCTTGTACTCGTTCAACTTGCTTCTTCTTCAAAACAAGGAAAGTTTGAGAAAGTGCAATACCCAAAAAGAAGATTAACAGCCAACCGATGCGGGCAGAATCCTGGAGGACAATTTCGCCATCTTCCTGACCGAAACCCCCTACATTAGGATTCAAAGTTAAGGCTTCTCCTGCCGCAACTTCTTGACCTTCAGAAACAATAAACTCAGGTCCAGGGGGAATGGTTTCCACAACAGATTCACCGTCAGCAGTTGCGATGGTAACGCTGTAATTAAAACCGTCTGGTTGAGCAATTTCCGTAATTGTTCCCGCTACAGAAGCCGTAAATTCATTATTATTGGTTTTCAGTCCCGTGGGATAAACCTGTCCGCGACCGCGATTTGCTCCTAAGTGAATGGGGAACTTACCAAAGTGAATATTTTTATCGGTTTTGGGGTCAGGAGAAAGAATCGGGAAAGTGATTTCCTGATATTGATCGCCAGGTAAGGGTCCGATGATATAAACGTTGTCTTGGTCTTCTCTGTAAGGTTGGAAATAAAGGCCGCTGACCTTTTCTTTTAACTCCTCAGAAAGGCGATCGGGGGGCGCAATGGTAAAGCCTTCCGGTAACATTAAGACGGCACCAACATTTAAACCGCCTTTCGATCCATCTCCTTGAATTTGTTGAGAGTTCAAATCGTAAGGAATTTTGACAACTGCCTCAAATTCCGTATCCGGTAAAACCGATTGAGGGAGTTCGATTTCTGCGGGTTTTTCCCCTAAATGGCAGTTGGCACAGGCAAGACGGCCTGTTGCTTCTCGAGGGGTTTCTGGGGCGGTTTCCTGCGCCCAAAATGGATAAGCCGCAGCCGTTTGGGGCGCGATCGCATCACTGGTAAAAAAGATTGCAAGGGTAGCTAAGAGCAAGACCGCTATTTTTAGGGTGACTTGCTTGCTCGTTTGCCACAGAATTTGTAAAGGGGGTGTTCTCATCTCGATCGCTAAAAACTTTAAAATCTGCTCGAATGAATATTGATCGATCTCAAGGACATTAAGTAATTACATTAAGTAATTACATTAAGTCCACCAGGGATCGGTGTTGGTGCGGAAATCGGTTTCCGTCCAAGGGGTAAACTCTACTTTGTCATCTGCGGTAACTGTGGCATGAGCCAAAGCTAAAGAAAGAGGTGCCGGACCGCGAACCACTTTCCCTTCTGCGTTATATTGAGAGCCGTGGCAAGGACATTTGAACTTGTTTTCCGCCACGTTCCAAGGAACGACACAACCTAAATGGGTACAAATGGCGTTTAAACCATAATCCTGCAAAGAACTCTCATCTTTGACGATTAAATAGGTGGGATCTCCTTTTAAACCTTGGGATAAAGCGCGATCGCCGGGGATAGGATGGGCAGCGAGAAATTCACTTACCAGCACATCATTACCTAACGCATCTTTAGCCGTAACCCCACCACCAGGACTACCACTGGAAGGAGGAATAAAATATTTAACAATGGGATAAAGCGCACCAAGGGCTGTTCCCGTAATCGTACCAAAAGTCAGCAAGTTCATAAACTGCCGACGACCCATATCGGGTACATCTGAGGGGATGGAGGATTGTGCCATATCAAAATGCCAGAATTTGGTTTTTGTTAAGAATTCTGAAGAATTATTCAGAATTGAATTCAGTCCTGCTATAGCAAGTCTGTTAAGCCTTTTCAGCTATAAAAAGTTGAGGAATGTTAACAGTCTGCTTTAAATTCGTCTACGAAGCAATCCGTCACAATTCGTAACAACATTCATTTTACCATTATCCGAGACAGGACAATCGAAAACCATCTAACTCGTCAAAAAATCTGTTTAGGCGATCGCCAACCCTATTTTGGTAACATTGCGATTGTGTCATTGATGGTTTGCTCCTCTAAGTCTTGTAAATCGATCGCTTGTCCTGCGGGTTGAAATAAACGATTTAAGGAACGCTGATAAGCAGGATCGTAGTGTTGTCGCAGTAAATCCTCCACTAATCTGCGCCATTGTTGGCGATCGCACCACTCAAACCACTGTTGTAGTTTTTCTTTCCCGTAGCAAGGTTTAAGACGTTGTAATTTCTCCTTGAGGATGTCGGGATGTTCGATAAAATGGGGATATTGTTGCAATAACCCCGTCACTCGTTCCTCGAGAGGTAAGCGAATCTCAATGCAAGGAGACTGTTTCATTTTCTCCCATAATCCTTGGGGAAGATAGATTCTGCCAATTTTATGACTTTCTGACTCGATCCAAATTGTTTTTTGGCGATCGCACTGCTGCAATTGTTGCAGTAATAAACTTTCAAAATACTTTTGAGAAGGTTGAGATGCAAGTTTATTTTCCCATGCTTGACCCAATAAAGAACCGCGATGTTGTGCTAGTTTTTCTAAATCTAAAACTTGCATTCCTTGCTGTAACATTCGTTGCAAAATCTGTGTTTTTCCCGTTCCTGTCAAACCACACAAAACGTTATAATTAAACTGTTGTGGTAAAGTTTCCAATTGTTCGCAGACATAGTTTCTATAGGTTTGATAACCTCCGTCGAGGACTGCCACCTGCCAGCCAATTTGTCTTAAAACTAATGCTAAACTATGGGAACGCTGTCCTCCTCGCCAACAGTAAATTAATGGGCAGTAATCTTCTTTTTTATCGGCAAAATGGGAGGATAAATGATGAGCAATATTTTGAGCGACTAAACTTGCGCCTATTTTCCTCGCTTCAAAAGGAGAAATTTGCTTGTAAATCGTGCCAATTTTAGCGCGTTCTTTATTATTCAAAACCGGAAGATTAATTGCTCCTGGAATGCGATCTTCAGCATATTCTCCCTCAGAACGAACGTCAATAATTTCGCTGTAAATTTCTAACCAAGGTTCTTTTCTTAAAAGTGGCGATCGCATTGATGATCTATTCCTTTCTTGATTTTTTTGAGAGTAGGTATTCCTTGCCAAATTTGAGATTATTTTTATTTATCATAAGATTATTGTGTTATCAAGGTAAACAAAAGTACATAAAAAAAGCACCTCCCTAGTCATAGCAACATTTAAAATTGCATGATATAGAAGGTACTAACGATTATAACTTGGTTTAGAATAAAGCTAATTAGTCAATTATTTTCTTGGCTTTATCTTTTAGATTTTCTGTCTCATGTTCAATTTTTGCTTCTGTCTGTTTCAAATTACCTTCGGCTTTTTGTTCAGGATTCCCTGTCATTTCGCCTACAGCCGCTTGTGCTTTTCCCTCAATATTCTTAGCAGTAGCCGCGATTTTATCTTTAGTAGACATAGTGTTCAATATCTCCTTTTCTCGATTTCTCAGTTTATTTAACAGTATCAATATATCAAGAAAATTAAGAGAACAGCATCACTCTTTAGATGCAAAAGATGCAAAATCGTATCTCTCTTTAGAGGTAAAGTGGATGCAACTATTTCTACTGGAAGGAAGAGAATTCTGCAATGACTTCTTATTCTATCTATTATAATATAAAATTGTTGTACTCACGATTTTGGAATCTTGAACGGCAAATATTTTTTAACGGCTTTGAGTTTAATATTGAGTGTAGGGGGCAGTTTAACGGCTTGTAGCGGCGATCGCAATGCCCAAGATTGGTTTGCCCCAAATCCCGAATTACAAGGGAATTCTCCTGCATTAGACCCCTCTCCAAGTTCTTCTCCTTCTCCTGCATCGACTCCCCGAGAATTGCCTCTACCAACCTCCAAGGAAATAAAGGATAATAAACTTCCTCCCAATTTTCCCAAAGCAATTCCAATTTATACTCGAGCAAAATTACTAGAATCTCAATATCGGGTGGGAGAAATTAAAGGAGAAACGCGCTGGCAAACGGAAGCCGATCGCGATACCGTTGCAGCATTCTATCGGCAAGAATTCGAGGGCAATAACTGGGAGTTTAATGCTTCTGAATCAAATAACACTTTACTGGTTGCGAGTCAAGATAATCTGAACCTAAAACTATCTATTCCTCCTGCATCAGAGTCGGATTCGGGAACTATTTTTTTGCTTGAATATGCAAGCAATTTATCGACGGCAAAAGGCCAAGCAACACAATCTAAATCTGAGGATAGTCAAAATGAGAAAAAACCAGAAAATTCTTTAGATTTAAAACAAGTCTCACCTCAAGTTCGCGGTTATATTGAAGACTTTGCCGCGTTAGAACTATTACCAAAAAACTTTGACCCCAATAAAACAATTACTCGTCGAGAATATGCCCGATGGTTATTTGAGGTACACAATACATTGTACCGCGATCGCGCTACTAAACAAATTCGTCCTGTTACGAGTGCCAGTCAACCTGCTTTTACAGATATTAAAGCAGGCGATCGCGATTTTGCCATGATTCAAGGGTTAGCAGAAGCAGGAATAATTCCCTCGCGTTTGAGTCAAAATACGGAGGCATTATTATTTCAACCCGATGCACCTTTGACGCGAGAAATATTGATTTTATGGAAAGTTCCCCTCGATCTTCGTAAAGCCTTACCTTCTACTTCCATTGACGCAGTTCAGAAAACTTGGGGCTTTCAAGATAGCGAACAAATTCAACCAAAAGCCTTAAAAGCTGTGTTTGTAGACTTTGAAAATGGAGAAAATGCCAACATATTGCGGGCATTTGGTTATACGACTTTATTTCAACCTAAAAAAGCGGTAACGGGTGCAGAAGCGGCGGCGGCTTTATGGTATTTTGGCTATCAGGGAGATGGAATTTCTGCTAAAGAAATATTGGCGTTAGAAAGTAGTCAAGAAGAAAAACAGTGAATAAAATCCGACTTGTACTCTATTTACTGGGTATATTATCAGTTGGTACATGATTATTTTGTGAAGCCGATCCGCTATTGGTACGATCGCGGTTTGCGAGAGAAGATAGAGAAATTGAAGCGCGATCAACAAGAAGCCAAACAAGAAGCCATACAAAGAGAAAGAGAGGATATACAAGCAAAAGAAAATATACGACGAAAAAAAGAGTATATGAAGCAAGATACCTTACAGATGCAAATTCAAATGCTGCAAATGCAACAGACCTCGCAACAAGCGTTGATTTTGGTATTGATTGGAGCAGTAATCATCATGTCTGTTGCTCTTGGGACTCAAGAACAAATAGCACAAGAAGAGATAGAATACCTACGGGAACAATTGCAAGGACGCTCAGTATGCGATCAATGGATGCCACCTGACTACTGTTTCCGATATAGATAAAATATAAAAAAACTTGGTGGGTTGGTTCGGTAAAAATCAGTTGGACTTTTTGTATACATCCCATGTTACTCGGATATCGCTGTTCCAAAAAAACAGAGCGATCTTACTTTGGTTAGCAGGTCATTCAAGGATTGCGATCGCATTATCAGAAATTCGGTTCATCCGATGCAACCCAATGGGCTCTAACTTGCCGTCACCATCAACCCAACTTTTAATCCTAAAGATTCTAGTAAGGTTTGTAAAAGTTTGAATTCAATCTCTCCTGTTTCTTGTAGTTTGCGATCGAAGCGATCGAATTTTTCTTGAAAACTCTCTGAAAAATCACTAATTCCTCCTTGTGCTTCAATGATATTGAAAAATGCTTTTTTGATCATTTTAGGATCGCCTTCTTCTAAAACCACCTCAAGATACAGAGCAGCTTCCGAAGGCTCTTTTAAAGATTCAATAAGTTCTGTATGATAACTAATAGTTTTAGGCATTATCTCGACTTCGATACTCTTTCCAATAGTTTTGAGCTTTACGAATATCCTTAGCTTGAGTGCTTTTGTCGCCTCCCAATAACAAGATAATCAGAATGTTACTCTCTTGTCCAAAATAAATTCGATACCCCGAACCATAATCAATTCTGATTTCGTAAACTCCTTCTCCAACAAACTTAGAGTCGCCTACATTGCCCTCTTCAACGCGATCTAATCTGGCTCTAATCTTTGCTCTTGCTTTTTTATCCTTGAGGGAGTCTCGCCATTGCAAAAAAGGAGCAGTTCCATCTGCGATCGTATAAATTCTTATTTCTTTGGGCGTTGCCTCCATTTTGTTATATTCAATAGTTTATGATATTCAGTCTAGCAGAAGCGCGATCGCACTGTAAAATTTAGTCTTTAGATTGACAGCAGGATTGCCATTGTGCGATCGCTTCCTCTCCCTGCTCCGTTTGTTGATAAACTTGAGCCAACAAACAATGCGCCGCACCTCGATTGCGATCTTTGACTTTTCCCCAAATTGCGATCGCATTTCCTCAAAACCCGGAGCGATCGCGTTAAAATTATAATGCTTCCATCAAATTGAGCCAATGACTTCAAAAGCGATCGCCGAATCTTCCCAAAACCTAGAATCGCGAGTCACTTCGTTAGAAACAGAACTCGAACAACTTAAACGCATTCTTTCGGAATCTCTGGGAAATAAAGAACCTTGGTGGTTAAATATTGTTGGTAGTTTTGAAAACGATTCTAGTTTTGATGAGGCAGTTCGTTTCGGACGAGAATGGCGTAAATCTGCGGAATAGAGTTGCGATCGCCTATCATGTATATTCTCTATTTTTTGAACGAAATTTATGGCGATCGCTTAAGATTCCGTTGCTAGATTTTCAAACTTAGTTAATTCTGGTAAGAAAAGGAGTTTAATTGTTCCTGTGGGTCCATTACGATGTTTGGCAATAATAACCTCAGCAATATTGCGATCGGGAGAATCGGGATTATAGTAAGAATCTCGATATAACATAATGACTAAATCGGCATCTTGCTCGATCGATCCGCTTTCGCGTAAGTCCGAAAGCATGGGACGCTTATTGGTACGAGATTCAACACCACGACTTAGCTGAGATAAAGCAATAACAGGTGCATTAATTTCCCTCGCCAAACCTTTCAGCGATCGCGTAATTTTCGCCAATTCTTGCACTCGATTATCTCCTCCTCCTTCCATTAATTGCAAATAATCGAGCAAAACTAAGCCAATTTTCCCTCCTTGTTCCGCTTGCAAACGGCGCACTTCCGATCGCATTTGCATTACTGTTAAAGTAGCATTATCATCGATAAAAATGGGTAACTCTGCTAAATTTCCAATCGCTAAAGCAACAGATTCCATTTCAGTTTGAGTAATGCGTCCCGATCGCAAGCGGTTGCTCTCAATTTTTGCTTCTGAAGCTAATAATCGCTGAACTAATTGTTCTTTTGACATTTCCAAACTAAATATTGCCACGGGAAGTTGATGTTGTTGGGCAATATTTGCAGCAATATTTAAAGCAAAACTGGTGTTATGAACGCAAATATCATTTGCAATAAAATTGTGAGTTTCAGGAATTGTTAGATCGTAAACTTGTTTATTCCCAACATATTCAATAGAAACAATTCGATCCCAATAAATATCGCTGGTCGCTAATTCTTGCAGTGGGATATTATCTAAAGCTAATGCTAAAGTCAATAATCGCTCTCGTGGCAAAGCACGTTTACCAACATGAATATTACTATAACCTAAAATACCTGCTCTTTTAGCTAAAGATTGCCAAGATTCAGTTCCTTTTAACTGGGTTAGTTGTTCCCAAATCTCTACAGGAATTAGATCGCGATTAGTTTGATATTTCTTTCCGGATAAAGCTGATTTCACAGCAGCAATCGCATCTTCTTTACCAAAAATACCGATTTCCTCAATAAATGTTTTCAGCGCACAAGCATCTGTAATATCTAATTGCCATGCAACTCGACGACCATCTTTATATTTAACAGAGCGTTTTTTTAAGGCGGCAATAATACCAAATCTCAATAATAGGTGCTGAATCTGTTGAGCCAGTTTTTCACTAACTGTTGTATAACCGATTTGAGACTGGCCGCTTTTGAGAACAGTAGCCCAACCATCTGTGGCAAAAAGACGATTTAAAAATAATGAAATGCCAAATTTATTTAGTTTAAAAATAATTTTTGGGATTTCCTTACAATGAGCATTTTTACTAATAAAATAAGCTAATAACTTTATTTGGTATTCGGGTAATATTTCATTGCCAAAAATATTGATTTTACGAGAAACTGCAATGCGATCGCCTTCTTTCAATTGAGATAATTCTCGCCATCCTTGAATTGTTAAATAGGGATGAGTAAGAGTTGTTTCTAAAGAACGTCCCAACCGTGTTTGTACTCGAAAGACTGGTTTAATACCATCATCAACAAAAGCGGAAGGTTCAGTAAGTTCTAACTTCCAATTTTTTTTGAGTGTTAATAACCGGGCAACACGCTGTTGAAAAATATCCTCAATTGTAGCGATCGCGCCATCAGCCAAAACAATCTTGCTATCATAACTCAAACATTTTCCCATTGATGGCCGTCCCGCCAATACAATTAAATCAGATTTTTGAAAACCACTGGTCATAGCATCTAAGTCATAAAAATCGCAAGCTAGTCCAGGTAATGCCGTTTCTTGTTGCAGATTTTCCAGTTCGTCAAATGTATAAATTAAAGTTTCTGCAATGGGTGTTAATCCTTGTTTGGGACGCTTTTGTGTTAGCCCAAAAACCTTCTGTTCTGATTTATCTAAAACGACTTCTAATTCTAAAGTGGTATCGTAGCCTAATTCAGTAATTTCATGGCTTACTCCAATCAATTGACGGCGCGTATATTTATCCATCACTAAAATAGCATAGCGATCGATATTAACGGCCGAAACTGTTCTTTCTACTAATTGAGCAAGTTTGCTTGTTCCACCAATAATATCTAATTTTCCTTGGTCTTGTAACCAACTGGTAACGGTCATTAAATCTGTGGGTTTCCCATCTCGATATAATGCTAATGCTGCTTGATAAATTTCCGTATGAATGCTAATATAAAATGCCTCGGGAACGATAACATCAGCAACTCGTCCCATTGCTTCGGGATCGAGCAAAATTCCTCCTAAAATAGACTCTTCTGCTTCAACATTTTGAGGAGGCAAAGAATTTCCGGCGAGATCGAGCATTAGTCGTACAATAGTTCTTGTTCCTAAATTAGCAAAAAAATACCAATAATGACAGCCGATTTAATTTGTTTATTGATTTTGGCACTCTGGTCGATTCCTCTCAACCATGCCCCTGCATTGGGTCGCATTCAGGCTGGAGGAGTAGAATGGGGTTTGGGTAATCGCGAAACCACTCCCAGTGTACCTCTTTGGGTAGGACGTGCCGATCGCGCCAAGCAAAACCACCACGATAATTTAGCGGCGATCGCGATCGTTATTCTCATCGCGCAAGTTACGGGACAAACTGATGGAATTACCGCGATCGCTTCGGTGGCGATCGTTATTCTGCGAATTCTTCACAGTTTAACCTATATTTTTGGCATTCCTGTTGCGCGTACCCTTGCTTATGCTGGTGCTTTATTGGCACTGGGAATCATTGTTTTGCGGATTTTTATTTAACGAGGAAGGACATCGTTTAAACAAAATTTCAGGTTAGGTAAACTGGGAGAGGCGATCGCTTCTCTCAAACGGAATTGTTGTTGAGAATAATCTTCTCCAATGAGTTGACAAACCGTAAAGGTAGGTTGTTTGGGACGACCGATAAAAGCAATTCCCCCTAATCCTCGATAATCAACAATCCAATATTCGGGAATTCCGAGAAGTGCATATTCTTCGACTTTTCTCGCATAATCGTTTTCCCAATTGCTACTAACCACTTCAACTACCAATTTAAGAGAACCTGCGAGAGTAATTACAGGTTCTTTTTCCCAAAGCGGTTCGCTGCTGAGAACGGTTTCATCTAAGACAACAATATCAGGACGACGGGCTGTTATTGCCTCAGCTAAAGGACGAATTAAGCAAGTACGAGGAATAACCCAAGGTAGTTGTTGAGTAATGATTTCTTTGCCAATTTGGGTGGCAACTTTACCGCTAACAGTTTCGTGAGATCCCGTTGATTCCATATCGATGAGTTCTCCATCGGCTAATTCATAACGGGGATCGTCCCCATATTGGCTGAGAAAATCTGCAAAGGTTAGAGTTTTTGAAGCAGTATAAGTCATTCTTTTTCTGTTCCTTGTTCCTTTAAGTTAATGCAACCAATTCTTTACGAAGATTATCTTTTTTATCTCCCATTGGTGCATTGAGTGCTTCTTCTAAGGGTGCGCTTCCGAGACGTTCTTCTAAAATTTTCAGGGTTTCTCGTCCAAAATCATTAGGATTTTGTTGCCATGCTTGCAAGCAAACTTCTCCAAAATACGATCCTAATGGTTCGGGGTTCCAAAGTAATTTTCGTGCTGTCCAAGGCATAACACTCATCGGGTTATAACCAGGTTTGAGAATCTCTTTTTTAAAAGCATATCCTTCTAAATGAGTGTGGGGTTGCAAACCAATAAAAAAGATAGCAGGTTCGACTTTATCTATACCAAAAATGTTTTCTAATTCCCGATGATAAGCTATAGTTTGGCGAATCGTCTCGAAGGTTTCATCGATGACGTTAAAGGAATAGTTTACAGAAACAACATCATTAAAACCTGCTGCCTTTAAATCTCGACAATTTTGTAAAACTGTCCGCAAATTGTATCCCATTCGCATTTTCCGAACTAACTCTTGAGAACCACTGGTAATACCAATCTCAAAATAATTCATCCCCGTTTTTACCATCAGATTGCATAATTCTGGGGTTAAATTATCGGCGCGAATATAAGCAGCCCAATGAATATCCTGCATTCCTGAATCAGAGATTTTCTCTAATAGTTCGATCGCGTCATCAATATATTTTTTAGCAGGAATAAATTGAGCATCTGTAAACCAAAAATTGCGAACACCGCGATCGTACAATTGACGCATTTCTGCAACGACTTCATCAGCAGGATTAATTCTTACCTGTTTGCCCTCAACGACGGTATAAATACAATAACAACAATTATGAGGACAACCGCGCTTTGTTTGTACGCCGATATAAAAGTCGTTTTCTTGCAAATAATAGCTGAATTCTGGCCAAATTTTAGCAATATAATCGTAGTTGCAAGCTGTTTTCTCGATCGCCGTTGGTGTTTCGTGAATCATGCGATCGCGGGGCTTTGTTTCTCCGACAATATAACATCGCTCTGCACGAATATCTTCTCCTTTTAATAAGCGTTCGAGCAATACTTCTCCTTCTCCTACAGACACAATTGTTCCTTTGGGAAGCGCCTTCTCAATTTGCTCGTAAAAAACACTGACAGCACCTCCACCAACCACAACGCGAACATTTTGGTGATAGCGTTTAGCCCGTTGCAATCCGCGTTTAATCAAGCCAAAATTGCGCCATAATTCCCCATAATAAGCACTCACCACCTTTAAGCCCCCCAAGGCTCCTCGCAAGCGAATGAAAGGGTTTTTGGCATAGTACACCTCGAAAGCCATTTGCAGGGGGTTGCCGCCGCGTCCTCCCACTGGGGCATAAATTTGGATATCTCGCCAGGAGAAAACCAGCAAATTAGGCTGAAACTCGTCGATCGCCCGATCTAATGCTCCATTGAATTCTACTGGTGGTACCGTTCCTAAATCAAAGATGCGCTGTTGCATATCTGGAAAAATCTTCCCTATGCGATCGGCGAGATAGACGACACCAATGGGAAAAATAGGGTTGCAGGGAAGACGAACGTAAAGAATTTTCGAGGTCATTGTTAAGAAAATATTAAGAAATTGAGGTTAAGATGAATTGTAAAATTTATTTACATAAGTTAACTTTAGCGTTTTTCCTTACTCCTATCAACTTTATCAAGAAGAGAGTAAGATTGATAAACAGGAGGGATCGAAGGAATTAGAGCGCGATCGCCACGGGGATCGAAGAAAATAGACAAAAAAAGGATGAATTGGTCAATATAAACTCAATTTCTAGCCTAATATCTAAGTTTTTGAGATTTTCTCTTCCTTCTTGAGCAGGAAAAATTAGATTGGTAGTCCTGTTTACAGCAAGTGGGGATCGCAAAATGTTAAGTTAAGTAATGTCATAGTAAACACCTATATAACCTAACCCCTCATCATGTCTCAAATCCTCGACCCTATCCCCAACAGTATTGAAACGCCTGTCTTATGCTGCTATGTTAACGCTACTAGCCAGATTCAAATTGCTCGTATTACAAATCTTCCCAATTGGTACTTTGAAAGGGTAGTGTTTCCTGGACAGCGTTTGGTTTTTGAAGCCCTCCCCGAAGCCCTTCTAGAAATTCACTCGGGGATGATGGCCAGTGCAATTCTTTCTGATACTATTCCTTGTCAGCGACTGCGGGTTAATCAAGAACCAGAGGAAACTCAAGAAGCCAACCCTTCAGTACAAGAAAAAGCAACCAACCAAGAACCTATAGCCGCAGCAGTCTAAGCGGAAATGAACAGTATGGGTATTTGGTGCTGCGATCGCGCTAGATACCATCACGAATGAAGGCACGAACATTTTGTTCGTGCTTTCATAGTTTGTGATAGTTAACCAAAATATAGTCATATATAAACAAGACATGGATTCCATTGCAGAAACCCCCTTCATTTTGGCTTTGAGAGATTTATTCTCCTTGGGTGAACTACGCACCTCTCTATCCCATGGCCCCTAAAGGCATTTGGGAATGCTTTTGTTCAATTGATGAAGATTTTTTTCGAGTCTGCCATACTCAACAAAGGGACAAAGCCTGGTTGATTAAAAGTTACAGCCTTGAAAATATCTATATCTCAATCAATCAATCCTATCTAATTTACCAACTCCGGCTTTTTTGGCTGAGTTGGATAGTTATGATGACAACAATTTACCATAAATCACTCTGTTTGACTATATTTTTAGTTAAACTTTACAATACTCACTCTCGATCTTAGACACGGAAGTAAGTTTCGGGAAACTTTTCTGTAATCATCATCATCGGTTATGGTTGCGACAAGTTGAGCAATAATATGATAACGCGATCGCTTGGCTCGGAATGGGAGGGGTGGGCATTGCCTCATCCTACGGCAGTCAGGCATAATTGATAAGACAGATACAAATAGTCGGGAGCGAGTCGAATAAAGGAGTCAGGAACCTCAGCCCTTAGGCGTGAGGCTTGAAAGAGAAATCTGACAAGCCATTCTGATCAGACTAAGTACCCCGCGTACTACGTTATTTGGGTCACGACACCTGGGAATGCGAAGCTAGTTCCTCGCTCTGTCGTTAGCAGTTAAACAATTTTAAGGTCACTGAAATAGTGCTGCTAACCTAACAAGCCCTTTTAACCTTGTCGAAGCTAACATTACCCTAGAAATAGGAGGCTCGAAAGAGCAAAACCGCTATGCGTACAGGGTTGTTTAATTAGATACAGTAATTGTCCTGTTAAAAGTGCAATACAAAAGCACCCTAATTAAAC
>NZ_JAYGHV010000148.1:0-18534 GCF_034932145.1 Spirulina sp. 06S082
TTTCCAGATTATAACCACCCGTTTTACAATCTTTGAACATCGTTTCAATGCTCCATCTAGCTCGATAAAAGGATAAGGTTAACTCCAAGTTTGGTAAAGTTGTTAAGATATACCAAGGGTCTTTTTGTTGCGTCTTCCCTCGATATTTTCTTTTCCAATAAACCCCGACATTAAAGTTACCCAAACAATGGGCTTTGGTACAACTAATATTTTCATAAAAATAGGATTGTCCCGGTTTAATTTCTATATCTTTAAGTGCCAGATAAATTTGTTTATCATCGGCGATATAAGTATTTTTCTTTTGACGTAAAGCAAAGTCTACACCCTTCTTCTCCAACCACTTTGCCAATTTTATACTATGAAATTCTCGGTCTCCTAATACGACTATTGGATAATGATGAAGAAAGTGTAATACGGGGGATATTATCATTTTTTGTTGACTTAAATTGCTATTTCCTTTCTGCTCTAATATTTCCCAATAGACCGGAATAGCGTGCTTTCCCCACACCAAACTTAACATCATTATATTTCTCTCTTTCCATTGAGTTCTATCCAGGGCTAACAGAAGATATCCTTGATGAATCAATTTTAATTTTTTCGCTATTCTTCTTTGTTTTCGATTTACTGTTCTCTGTCGATATTCTGTTTTTATCCATTTTTTAAGAATCGGAAACCATAACAGTTTTACACTCAGTTGAGGCAAATTTAAAAATCTTTGCAAGTTTCGCACTCGACTCTCTTGGTTGATTGGACACGGTGAGGAAACCTCACCGTCCCTCAACCGCTTTCATATTTTATCGGCTGGGGAAATAGTTCTGCTAATTGTGACAATCTCACATTTCTGTGGCTTTGCAAAAGCATTATCAACAATTGCAACGTTAGGCGTTGACTTTCATTTAGATGAATCTCAATGACTTTTTGGTATAATTCAGGGAACATTTCTTTTTTGAGTTGTCTGCACCAGACAACTCTATTCTTTTTTGAGGACATTTGCCAAATTCCTTGTCCTCTTTGCCTTTCAGCCCCCTTGTCACCCCTCAAGTGTTGAATTTTAAGACTTTGACACGCTCTTCGGGTTCTCTCGGATTAAATATTTCATCACGAGGACAGTATTCTTTAAAATAGTCTTCAAAATTTATCCAAGGGGAAAATCTAAGCCATCTTTTGGGAACAAAAATAATTGGTTCTTTTGTTTCTGGATTAACGGGTAAATTAGTTTCGTAATCTAGAACAAATTGATTATCTCGATAATTATAAAGTGAAGGTAATACAGTTTTTTCAAGAGGGATTCCAATTTCTTCACATTCTTGGATAGTAAAATCAATAAGAAAACATTTAATGAAATTGCAGCAAATATCACTAATGCGATCTTTTGCTATCCCATTTACATAGAGTTGAATTTCCTCAAAGTGGGTGAAACCATATTTCCCATATTCTGGAATTGTTTCAAAAAGAGAAAGGATTTCATTCGCTTTTTCAGTTCCAATTCTTAACCCCTTGCGTTTCTTGGAAAGACCTAATCCAACCTCGTTACATTCAGAAGCAAGAATAAGTTGATTCTGTGCTTGATGGTGTTTTTCCTTGCGTATCAAAAAATTTAGATGGTTAAAAGCATTAATCAATGATGTATGAAGAGCTTGATCCTGTTGTGAAGGAGATTTCCACAAAAGAAAAGGATCTACATAGAGTGGAATATCTTCATCAAGGAAGGGAATTGCAAAGTCGAGCTTTGATTGAACTGCATCGATGCTATGATAGTCAGTAATCCTTGGTTTTATGATTGTCATATACTTAAGAAAAATCAGGCATTATATCCTATATTATAAAATATTCTTCTGAATATAGCTATAAGAATTACTGCGATTCTAAAATCTTGCATTTATTTTTTATCTGAAACCAGTTCTTATGATTTGCAAGGCGTGCTGTGCTGCTTGTTTGAGAACTCTCTTGACAAAATCGTTGTCTAGCTGATATCCTAGCCTTTAGGTTAGTCTTTTAGTACCTCTATCACAAAGTTAAGGAACGTGAAGCAAAAAGATGTTGATGAGTTTGAACAACTTTTCGGTCAACTTCAAGGCGTTTATGATGAGTTGTCTATTCTTTCAAAAAAATCTCCGGGCGATGCAGTAAATAAATTTAAGCTCAAATTTATCAATCAACTGCTCAACCAATCTAATGAGTTTCTTGGTGAGAAATATCGCCCTTTTCCTGATTTTTTTGAGTTTGATTTAGATGACATACCTCAAAACAGCGATATGGTTTTTATGCTCGCTCAATACCTACAATGCTTTGAAAAGTTTCGTGCAGATAGTATAATGAAGCGTGGTAGCTTCTGGTATTGGGCTGTGGATGCTGAGAATGTGGAAGAGGGTGATGAAAATGGTTTAATTTACATTAATACAACAACACCCAAAAGGCTTAGAACATAACTTTTATGAAGGATTCAAGTCAACAGTACACAACTCAAGAAAAGGTAGCTCTGTATCAATTAGTTAGACCTTTTCTTGAGGATATGACTGATGAATTTAAGGAGCTAAGTAAGAAGAAACCAGATACAGCACTTAGCATCAATAAAGTAAAAATGGTCAATCGACTTCTGGAGAGTTGTCGCAAAGTTCTTGAGGAAGAGAAATCTCTTCAATTTCTTGATTTGATTGATGAAGATAATATTCCGCAGAATAGCGATGTTGTTTTGATGCTTTCACAATACGTTGTAGCTATGGGTAAATTTCGCTCAAATTATTATGACACAGAAGCAGCAGAAGATGATTTATTTCGATTGGGTGATCAATATAAAGATCGTTGGTTTACACATCCCGATACCTAATTTTTCTAATGAAATAGATTATTGAAAACTAATATTTAAGTTTTCTGGCGCTTTTTCTTTGAGGTTGTTTTTTCGGTTCGATCGCCTTGAAAACTGTTGAGATTGGAGTGGCGATCGCTTGGGATTGCGATCGCTAAGGAATTTCTCCTATTTTAGACGCTAATCAGATTGAGCGCGATCGCATCTGCTGAAAAGATTGGTTTTGAAAGTGGCTATAATACAAATAGCCCCCATATTGTCTCATAATACTAGGAGTTAAGATGACTAATTTGACTCTCGACCTAAAAACCGTAAATCTGACTGACGATCAATATTATCAGCTATGTATTAAAAACAAAAATCTTTGCTTTGAACGCAATGCTAATGGAGATTTAGTAATTATGTCACCGACAGGAGGAGAAACAGGAAATCGTAATGGAAAAATCATACAACAATTATTCAATTGGTCAGACGAAGATGAAACGGGAATTCCCTTTGATAATGCAACAGGTTTTACCTTACCTAATGGTGCAGATCGCGCACCAGATGCTGCATGGATTCCTATAGAAAAATGGAATGCACTTCTTCCCAAACAACGTCAAAAGTTTTTGCCACTTTGTCCGGATTTTGTGGTTGAGTTAATGTCTCCTAGCGATTCATTAAAAGCAACTCAACAAAAAATGCAAGAATATTTGGATAATGGTGCAAAATTGGGATGGCTTATTAATCGAAAAACAAGACGGGTAGAAATTTATCGACAAGATAAAGAGGTAGAAGTTTTAAACAATCCTTCTACACTGTCAGGAGAGAATTTATTACCCGGATTCATTTTAAAGTTAGCCAAAATTTGGTGAAGAGAAAAGATACGATCGCGTTTGTTGAGACTTGCTAAAATGATAGGAATGCGTGCGATCGCCATAAATACATCTCTATCATTGTACTGGACGAGTTTTGCTTTTGTTCTCCTGAGAGCGCGATCGCATAATAATGAGCAATTCCCATCCAGTAACAAGGTAATTTAGTTCTGCTTAAACTCGCCGCTTTTTTTGTAGATAAAACTCCTGACAGCTAGAGATAATCCATAAACCCGAATGCGAGTTGCATTGACTGAGTTGGGATCTTTTGCGGAATACCCTTCTACAGCCCCTAAAGAATCCGGTTGTCTGCCAATATTAAAAGACAACTTCTCGTTTTCCTCAAAAGAAAGAGCGCGATCGATCTTTACTGTGGCTAAATCCAGCCAAGGGGATGTTTCTTGACTCCACTCTCGAGTTTGGGTAAAAATCTCGGTTTTATCCCCCTCCATATCCTCATGCAAGCGCAATTGGAGATGATAAATAATCGGTTCTCGAGATAATTTTTCCACATATTCTTTGCGGAGATAATCAATAGGTCTTGTTTCATCGGGACGACGCTTTTGCAGCCAAGGTTTTTCCCAATCTTCCCCCGATACAACCCCAGAATCTATGCCGCGATCGCCTGGAATCAAACGATATTTAACATAGCGGATTTTCCCATCTTTGGCTGTAAAATAATTGACTAACTTTGAGTCATAATAAATCTGACTAAAAGAGTCGGGAGCCCGTCGCATAGTTTCCGCAAAAATCTCTTTAAATTCGCGATCGCTTTGACAATAAGCCTCAAGTCCTTTAGAACTGACGGGTTCATCTTCTCCTTTACCCTTGACCGATGCCAGGGTAAAATTCCAGAAGTCTGTCATGTGGCGAAAAGTTCGCGGTCCCGTATTCATAATAATATCAAGAGGGCTTTCTTCTTCGCGATCGCTGAGTTTGAGAGAAGCACTACGAATGTCCATTGCGGCATCATCTTCAAAAGTAACTGTACCGTGTCGCAGCCTTAAAGGAAACTCTTTTCCTGCTTGCCAAAACTCATGTTCTGGGAATTCTGGGCGATCGACTACGGTTAAAGTTCCTGCACCTCCTACACCATATTTATGGGTAGCGCGTCCTTTTTTTTTAAAAGCTGCCAAAATAAACAGCAAACCGAGGGCGATCGTATAAAAAAAGAACAGAATCGTTTCCCAAATTTTCTTCATCGATCGCGATCTCCATGATTAAAAAACATTTTCGCTTTGTCCTTAAATTAAATATTGATACTCATCATGAGCCATCCCAAAGGAATGCCAGGTTCAATGCGATCGCGATATTCCCAAAGTAGTTTCTTTAGAGGAAGCGGTGCAAACTCAATAGCAGGATTATAACGAACATTGGCTAAAATCCACATAAGTTTAACTTGAGCATCATGTCTTTTTTGCTCAATTTTAGGGTCGTATTTGGGGTCTTCTTTATCCCACAGTCCGATCGCCGCATATTCGATATCGCCCCCATCTTCATATTGTTTATTATTCACCCAAGAATGAAAGAAGATGCAGTGATAGAGTACATAAACACAAAGTTGTTGTAAATCTTCTTGATTCTTAATCTCTAGGGTGCCATATTCTGGCTTCAGAATAGAATGAGTCACCAAATCTTCCGACATTCCCTCAATTTCAGACCAGTAGTTTTGAATTTCTCGCTGGTTATTCACGCAAAAATCACTAACGTATTTTGTCAATAATTCCCAGACGGCAAGGGCGGCGCGATCGAAATGATTATTATCAATAATATCCGGGAGGAATTGCTCTGCTGGGGACCAATGATAGCTTAACATAGCAATTTCTTCGATGAGAACCCCATCTACACTGTCTGCACTTAAGGCGGAGGCTTCTGGAATAAACCCCGTACCTCCAATAATGAGTGATGCTCCTTTCTTATCAATATTAATCAAACCTTCAAAGTGAGGCCACAATAACTTGCGAATCGGACTTTTTTTAATATTGCGATAGAATGCCATCGCATATTGATCCATATTCATGTGAGTTCGACCCAAGTGAGATTGAATTTCTTGAAAGACATACTCGGCACTACGAAAATAATATTTAGCGTCCTCCCAGGATTTCCCGTCTGTGGGAAAACAGGTAATATCTTGGCCTTTCAGGCAATACTTAATGGAATGAACGTGCAGGGCGCGATCGCGCAGCAGAAAACGAGCCTCACTATACTCAGGCAGGAGTCCCCCCGGTTCCGCTTGATAGCGTCCGGTTTTATAATACACAGAATATTGCCATTCTTTCCCTTCAACCCGGTTTAATTTCCCCGGATTAAAGCCATTTAACCGCCGTTCCACAAAGTATTCATCGCTGAACTTATCTGGATGCAGGCGACTTAAGTTAGCAGGCATCCAAGTTTGTAAAAGAGGTCCGGCCATGCTGCGAAAGCCCAATTTTTTAGTGAGTCCCGAAAATGCCCAACCCAAGACGGGAATGAGTGGTAAGGTGGGAAAAGCCTGTAGCCCGACATGAGCCTCATATCTGGGGGTAGGTTCGACTTCTTCCGGTAAGGGACGATCAACATCAAAACGAGGAAAATCTTTACCAGGAGTACCGTAATATTTAAAACGTTCTTTGGGATTGCTGGATGATGGGTTCATCTGTTTAAAGTAAAGTTGTGAAATTTGTAGTCAATACTAGGAGTATTTTTTCTCAACTAACGATTTTTTTAGGATTTTTAAGGAAATGGAAATCCTAGGCATTAATCCTAGGTATTATTTATCGTCTTCTTTCATCCAGTTTGCGATAAACATCGCGAATATCGACGTTATGGTGAGCCAGGGCAACGAGGGTATGATAGAATAAGTCAGCCACTTCCGAGGCGATCGCATCGGCATCATCATCTTTACAGGCCATGACTACTTCTGCACCTTCTTCACCGATCTTTTTCAAGATTTTATTATCCCCTCCAGCTAAGAGTTTGCAAGTATAAGAATTTTCGTTGGGATTATCCCGGCGATCGCAAATTGTGCCGTACAATCCCGAGAGAGTATCTGCGGGGGGTGTTTGCTTTTTCCCTGCCCCTTGGTGAAAACAGCTTCTTTCCCCCGTATGACAGGCAATATCGCCAATCTGTTCGATCGTAACCAAGAGGGCATCGCTATCGCAATCGTAACGCAGAGAGCGAACTTTTTGGATATGCCCCGAAGTTGCCCCTTTATGCCACAATTCTTGACGCGATCGACTCCAGTACCACACTTCTCCAGTTTCGAGGGTTTTCTGCAAGGATTCCCGGTTCATCCATGCCATCATTAAGACGGTACCATCAAGATAATCTTGGGCGATCGCTGGGACGAGGCCGCGATCGTTAAATTTAATGGTTTCGATGGGAATGGCTTGGCTGAAAGAAGAAGCGCTCATTGTTTGCTTAAATGGGTATGGGAAAGTTTTAATCTAGGCGTTCCGGTTTGATTTAAAATCTTACAGAACAACCCTAGTTTAGACAACTATGCACTCCCAGAACGTAGCACTACGCATCCCAAAAGTCAAGCCAGATAACAATATCGAACGGTTTACAGAATGTGTGGAAAGATTGGGAGAGGCATTAATTTGTGGTTAGAATCATCACTTAAGTAAAGAATGTAAATTTCGGACTTTCAATGTTTTGATCTGCCAGGGAGAAATGAATTGTAGATCCCGATCGCTTTGAGAGATTTCAAGAAGATTGGTAGAAGAGGCGATCGCCAAGTTTAATTCTCCTTTCATTTCGATTTGTGCATCTTTTCCATGACATTCATAACAGCGCAGAATATAAGTTTCGAGATCGTTCTCACTAGGTTTAAGTGCCATGAGAATAAGATTTTTAGCGGATAAATTTAATAAACTTCCTTCTGAGAAAAGTTTGTGATTCTGGTTGGGTTTTTCTTGATTTTTCCATTCTCGCACAATCAAAGGTAAATTCAATTCATATCCCTTACGGACTGTCTCTGCAACCTGCCAAGAATCGCGATGAGGATACAAACAATAGGTAAAATGATGTTGACCGCGATCGGCTTGTGGATCTGGCCAAACGGGGCTTTTTAATAGGGTTAAACGCAAGCAATTGGGGCTACTATCATAACCATATTTACAATCATTTAATAAGCTAACCCCATAATCATTATCTCCCAAATCTGCCCATTTTAAGGCAGGCACTTCCCATTTTGCTTTTTCTGCGTCAGTTTTGGGTTTAGTTGTCCGAGAAATTGCACCGCAGGGAATTTCATAAGTCGCAAAATCTGCTTCTAAGTTAAGGGGAAATGCGGCTTTAATAAGAACATGAGTTTCTTGCCAATCTGCATGAGTTTCTATTTTTAAATAGGGAGAATCAAGATCGAGAATATAATCTTGAGAGAATGTAGAGTGATTGATTTTACGAACAACTCGGAGACGCGATCGCACTTCTCCACAGTCTAACCATTCAATAGATTCAAGTTTTGCGGAAGGTAAAGAATTTTGTTGATAATTGGGGTCTATATTCCACGCATCCCAATATTGTCTCTCTTCTTTAAATGCTTGTAGTTGATTGCCTTTTCCCTGTAAAACTTCTCGCTGATTGATTTTATCAAAAACACGGTCTAATTCTCCCGTTTCTGGATCGACTTCTACCCGTAAAATATTATTTTCTAAAACATATTCTTCCTTATTTTCTATTTTTTGTTCCTCAAGGGGTGATGAGTGACGGGTGACGGGTATCAGCCAAAATAATCGATAACCAATTGAGGGAATATTTTCAGCCAAGAATAGTAAAATTTTCCTCCCATCTGTAGGGACATTCAATTGAATATCTCTACAGGATATTAATTGAGATTTGAGCAAATTTCCTTGTCGATCGCAAACTTGCCAATTTTCTGAAGGAATTTGCAAGGAAACAACTTGCGATCGCCTCCAATTGAGAGAATTAAAAACAAGAATCGGTTTCGCATTGGGGAAAGGAGGATCTGGGTAAGAAATAGATTCGGCGATCGCCTCTAAAGCATCTGATAAAACTTTCTCTCCTGTTGCGATCGCCGCTTTCCATTCTTGGTTAGCTGTCACAAAGACTTCAGGAATCGAAGTACCGGGTAAAATATCATGAAACTGATTAAATAGCACTTGCTTCCATGCGTTTTCTATGGCTGTTTGAGGATAGTCAGAATTATTGATTATTTTTGCGAGAGTTGCAAACAATTCCGCTTCATATAATAATCCTTCACAACGACGGTTAAAGTATTTTTGATCGGCATGAGTCGTATAAACACCGCGATGCAATTCTAAATATAATTCATCATTCCATGTTGGTAATATCCCAGGAGAATCTTGCAGAGAATCCAGATATTGCTTTGCCGTAGTAAACTCAATTTTAGGGAAGAAAGGAGAAGAATCCCAGCGTTGCTTGACTTCTAACATATCGCGAGTTGGACCGCCACCATGATCTCCGACTCCTGGCAACCAAAAAACATCTTTAATTCCTGTTTTTTTCTCCCAATCAACCGCGAAATTAGTAATAGTAATGGGATTCGTATCCATGACTCCTGTAATATTGGGAGGAGACATTAAAGTTAATAGTTTTGTGCCGTCAGGAGATTGCCACCAAAACAACTCATGCGGAAATTCTGTACTGTCATTCCAGCGCAGTTTTTGGGTAACAAAATACTCAATTCCTGCTTGTTTTAACATTTGGGGAAGTTGCCAACAAAAGCCAAAACTGTCGGTTAACCAAGCAACCTTGCTTATCTCGCCGAATTTTTCACGAGTGTAACCCTGTCCATAAAGTAATTGTCGAACTAGAGATTCTCCAGAGGGTAAATTCACTTCTGGTTCGACCCACATCCCTCCTAAAGATTCCCACGATCCGGCTTTAATTGCTTCTAGAATGGCTGAAAATAGCTTCGGATGATGTTTTTCTATCCATTCATAAAGAGCGGGGCTTGTATGACAAAATGTTAGATCGGGAAAGTCTTTTTGTAGGTTTAAAACTGATGTAAAAGTTCTTTTTGCAACCTGATAGGTTTCCTTTTGTTCCCATAACCAAGCCATATCGAGATGAGCGTGACCCATCATTTTAATACAGCGTTGTTTGAGAGATGCTGCTAAAGGTTGCAATTTTTGGCGGAGAGATTGGAGAGAATCATGAAAGCGATCGCGATCGCCAACACATCCCCAATCAATCTTCTCAATTTCTGCAAGAAAAATCTCTCGCTTATCTGGCTCAAAATGAGTAAAATATTGATGCAATACTGCTAATTCATTGGCAACGAAACCCGGATCGATCGCATCATAAGCAGATTCATAAAGACAATGCGATCGCATTAATGCACCAATATCATGACCTGGACTGATTAAACGAATGGCAATATTAAAAGTTTCCCCTGGAATCACTGCTTCAGTTAAGAGAATACGTGCAGAAGAATCGAATAAATCGCCAGCTTGAACCAACTTTTGATTCACAAAAATTTGCGTATCTTCACTCCACCAGGTTAAACAGAGTCGCAAGGCTAAATTTTGTAAAGGATAGCCATTCAAAGCATCAGGAATTGTTATTTTTTGGACTAACCAACGTACTTTTCTGCCTGCTTCCCAAACTAAATAACCCTTTTCATTGGGTGAAAATATACGACTGGAAGCAGCGCGATCGCCACAATATCGATTTCCGAAGCGATCGATCTCGATCTCAAAATCTTCAGCAAAAACAGACCAACAATTCTGCACGTCTACTTGTGTTAGTGCGTGTAATTTCTCGATTATCTTCTCAAATTCCATCACTCACTCCAACAATACGGTTTCGATTATACACCTCAAGGGAGGCGATCGCTTCAAACCGGGAATTATTTGGATGGGTTCTTAGCGATCGCAGTAGCCAAACCTTTCAAGCATTATTGTCAGCAACGTCTCTCCAACGCGATTGCCTAGAGGGTGTCCGTTTGCATCCATGCAAGACACAAACGATCGCCCTTCATCTCTACTGGGCTTTTGAAAATTGCGATCGCCAAGCTATCCCAGAATTGACGATCGCCTTTTTTTACTCTCGATTCAAACGTAACAGAATTTGCTCTAATTCTTCATTTAATCGCCCGTATTCTGCCCAATTTCCCGATCGCAAAGCCTCTTCTGCTTTTTGATAGGTTTCTAAAGCAGATTCAACTAAGGGAGAAGATTGAATTCGATCTTCATTCCCAGTTTGTGGCTGAGAAGGAGTTGAAGAGGAAGAGCCAAAAAGTGCCGCTAAAGCAGATTTTAAATCCTTTTCCATGACGCTTTTTTGATCGTAAATTGCAATCACTCGTTTGAGTTCTGGTAATTGCCCTGTTTCTGCTCTTAAGTAAACTGGTTCGATGTAAAGTAAAGAATCTTCAATGGGAATAATCAATAAATCTCCCCGAATAACTTTCGATCCTTTTTGACTCCATAAGGTCAAATGTTCGGAAATCGTGGGGTTTTGATCGATCCGTGCTTCTTGCTGCATCGGTCCGAAAATAAGTTGCTGTTTAGAAAATTGATAGACCAGAGTTTTACCATAGTTTTCTCCATCGGAACGTGCAGCCATCCAAGCGACCATATTTGATTTTTCAATGGGAGTAAAAGGTAAAATCAAAACAAATTCTTCTTGTTTTGATTGCGGAAGACGCATGATCGCATAATAGGGATTCATTCTCTCTTCTTTATCTTCATAAATTTGCTGAGGAATTGCCCACATATCTTCCCGGTTGTAAAATACTTCAGGGTCGATCATGTGATAAGTTAAATACTTCGCTGCTTGAACTTGAAAAAGGTCGATGGGATAGCGAAAATGACTGGCGATCGCGGTGGGAATTGCTTCTGAAGATTGAAAAAGATGGGGGAATATACGACGATAAGTGCTTAAGATTGGATCGTCTTCATCTATTGCCAAAAATTGTATGTTTCCGTCATAAGCATCGATAACAATTTTGACGGAATTGCGAATATAATTAAATCCTCCCGGAGAAGGTTCTGAATAAGGATAGCGATCGCTCGTTGTATAAGCATCGATAATCCATTTTAAGCGCCCGTCAACAATAATTGGGTAAGCATCTCGATCCAATGTTAGAAAGGGGACAATTCGCTGCACGCGATCGCGGATTTGGCGATGGTATAAAATGCGCGATTCTGGGGTAAAATACCCAGAGATGAGAATCTTTAAATTGCCGAAATGGTAAGCATAAACGAGACGGTGAAAAAAGCCAGGAATAGCAACACCCCCCTGACCTGAATAACGATTTGCGGCATTTTCTTGACCGAGAGGATAGTCAAATTCATCGGTACTCATCCCCGTGAAGATATAGCGATCGGTGTTTTCGCCATAATAAATTCTCGGTTGATCAACGGTTAGATCGGTTTCTGAAATGGGGGGAATATCTTTAATTAATAATTGCGGTAAACCTTCTGGACTGACGCGATCGACTGGACTCATAACCAAACCATAACCATGAGTATATTTTAGGCGTTGATTAACCCAGGTTTTACCTTGTGCGGGGACTTGGTTGTAGTCTAATTCTCGCAAGGAAAGCATCACTTGACGATAGGTTTTATCGAGGATGTAGCGATCGATATCGACACCTTTAAAATTATAATAAGGACGAATTTCTTGGAGTTCTTTGTAGGTACTCAGGAGAGGTCGAGTATTCCACAAGCGAATATTATCAATGGTTGTCTTATTGTTTTCTAAGGTTTGCAAATTCAAATTGGATTTAACGGCATAGAGTTGGGTTTGAATCCGATCTAATCCGTAGGCTTTTCGCGTATATTCAATATTATGTTGGATATAGGGTTTCTCTTTGGTCAGTTCATTGGGAGCAACGACTAATTGCTGTTCTAAGATAGGAATTAAGCCTTGAAAAATGAGCGCAATTATGATATATATTCCTACGGAATATAAAGGCAAAGTTAAACGATTTTGACTGATGGAAAATAAGAAAATAGCAGCGAGAGTCAGTGCTAAAAAGCTCATTAAAACTAGAGCAATTTGGCGGGTGTGAACATCCGTATATCCGGTGCCAAAAACAACCCCTTCTGTGGAATAAAGAAGCTGATAGCGTTGTAACCAATAACTAAAAGCAATGAGGAGGGCGATCGCCGATGATAAACTCAGCAAATGTGCCTTAACTTGACCCGCGCATAAATTGTTCCATCCTCGACGGCGATCGATGTTACCTTTAAGAACATAAATTGGAATAGAGAGGGCTAATGCACCTCCAAATAAAGCAAATAGTTCATTTCTCAAACTCAGATAGAAAGGGAGTTGAAAAACATAAAAGCCAATATCGCGATCGTAAATAGGGTCTGCGATCGCAAAATCCGTCCCCCGAAACAATTTTAAGACAGTTTCCCAGGTGTCGGTATTGGCTGCAGCCGCAACTAAAGCGCAGAAAACAATACTTGCAATAGCCAGAAAATTAACTAACCGATGTACCGCATCGGGAGGAATATCATAAGCATTACTCGCAGGGAAAGCCCGAAAATCTCTCTCTCTCGTTAAGTGTCGGGCTAATCGATAATTAAAACCCAGAAAGCCAAGAAAGACTAGAAAAAAGAAGCCCCAAGATAGCGATCGCCCTAGCAAGAGAGTCCAAAATACGCCACTAAACCCAACCGCTTCAAACCACCATAACTCTGTTAGGGCATGGACGACGGGGTTTAAGCCAATCAAGACAATTAAAGCTAGAAAGAGTAGTAAACCTCTGATCCCCAAGCGCATCTTATTCCTTTTATTCCCCTGCAAACGTTCCACAGTCATCTAGCTCCCTTAATTCTGACCTTCCTGTTTCTATTTTGACATCTCTGCTACCAAATCGCGGCCTTTCTTCTCTCATACCCGTACTGATGACAATTAGAAGGGTTCAAGAACAATAAAATTCAAGGATAATTTATAAAAACAAAAAAATACTTATGAGATTTTTATAGCTTGCAAGACAAAGAAATGTTAAAATACGAGACTTGAAAATTTTTCTCTAATATACTGGTGTTTAGTGATTCTTTGCTTTAGTGTCTTTACGCCGAGTTTATGAAATTAAACAACAATTGTCCTAGAATATCCTTCAGCAGAATGGGACTAAGTTCTCTTACTTTACTTCCTCTATTCATTGCTCCTCTTTTTGCTCACAAGGGTTTTGCCATCGCAAAACCCGTGCCGTTGCAACTCGCTCAAAATGAGGAAATAGGCGATCGCCAGCAAATCCTAGCAGAAGCCGATCGCTTATTTATTGAAGGTAAGGGGCAAGAGGCAGAAAATCTTTACCGTCAAGCTAAACCCGATTTTCCCGAACCGGATTTTACCCCCAGTCAAATTCCCGATCCCGTTTACGAAATTGACGCACTATCGGGCGGTCAGCGATTGTGGCAAAACGCTCTTGATGGGATTACCCAAGGGCTGCCAACCAAAAAGTTTTCTTCTCTCCATCGCATGGCAGATAGCTATCCCGAATTTATTCCCGCTCATTTAAAATTGGCTGATGCGTGCTTAGAAAATGGCGCTTTTTGTGAAAATTTTGCAATTGGTGAAGATTCTCCTAAAAACGCCACGCAAGTCGTGGAGCGCGTTACAAGACTCTACCCAGAAGATATCGATCTTCTCTATAAGAAACTCGATATCATGGAAGCGCAAGAAATGTTCTTAGAGGCTTCCATCGCTGCTCGTCAGTTTTCGATTACTTATCAAGATATATATCCAGAAGAGATTTCTGAACTAACAACTCTAGCTGATGACTATCTCAAGCGCTACCAACGCAAAGTCAAACGCGAAGTAGAAGGTAATACATGGATATCATTCATCTTTGATTTAGGAAAGTTAATAGCTACAAGAGATCCCAACCAACTGATTTCAGGAATCCAACTTTTGAGTTTCCTCGGACAAGGAGAAGAAAAGTTTGGGGCTGCTGCTGTTGAATCCCTAGTAGAACAACGCAAAGAAGAAGGAGAATTGGTGGAGGATCCTGAAGTTATCGAATATATTGAAGGGATTGCCGGAAAATTCACTCAATATATGGGACGAGACTTTAATTACGAATACTACGTGATTCAAGATCCAAACTTCAATGCTTTTGTCTATCCGGGAGGGAAAGTCGTCGTTCATACGGGGCTAATTTTGCAAACCAATTCCGAAGCAGAATTAGCGGGCATACTTGCCCATGAAGTTGCTCATGCTGCTCTTTCTCACGGGTTTCAGAATATGGCTCGATCTGGTTTACTCAACCGATTGGGGGATACAATTCCCCTTGTCAATATTGTGACAGATATAAGCAATGCCAAATACAGTCGAGAACATGAACGTCAAGCTGATATTTTAGGCACTCGTGTATTGGCAGCATCGGGTTATGCGGCTGATGGATTGCGAAATGCAATGGTTCACTTGCGTCAACAAAATGGAGGAGAAACAAATCTATTAAGTTCTCACCCGGCCCCGAGGGAACGAGTTCGCTATCTCGAAAGTTTGATTGTGGGGAATGGTTATAATCGCTATGCTTACGAAGGGATCGAGACACATCGCAAAATTCAGCAGAAGTTAAGCGGGGAGTTTGTAGAACCAGAAGTTGCTGAAGAAGAGACTGAGGGAGAAGAAGTTGGAGGTGTTCGGGAAGAGGAAGGTTTAGGAATAGCGCCAGAATTAGGAACTCCCGAATCCGATTTGCCATCCGGAGAAGCCACTCAAACTCCACCTCCACTAACCGAAGGACCTGTCACGCTGATTTCTTCGCAAATTCGCAACGATGTCAAAATTCAACTCAATGGTGCAGAAGTTCAGCCTGATGGACAATATACCATTCGTTTTAGTATTGAGAATCGCAGTGATGAGACATTCTTATTCGTCCTTCCTTTTGCAGCAATTCAGAATGAGAATGGCGATCGCATTTCGGCGAAATTCTCGCTTCTTTCTGAAGACCCAGAAAATATCGATATTCTTCCGGGAGAAACTCGAGAAGGGGAAGTTTGGATCATTGGTAAAAACTGGAATCCCGATACCAAGCAACAAGAGTTGTATTTCGTCATTACAACTGGGAATCGACGTTTTCGTATTCCTTTTTAGCAAAGTTTGGCTCAAAATTTAACGACCTCTAATTGAAAACGAGGAAAGCGCAAAGTTATACTCGTTTTCAACACCTATCTTAAACAGTCGAGTCTACAAAGGACATTTCAGAGTATAGTCCCATTTTGTTGTGTCTATTTCTGTATTTCCTGTAATAATGACTTCAACTTGGCCGGAATTACCCTTAAAGGGCATCGAAATTTTATCTCGACCTGATATGAATCCCGTATCAATTAGATTGCGACCTTCATAAATCACTTGTAATCGATCCTCAACATCATACATTTGATAATTAATTTGAATGATTCCTTCTGTTGCAGTCAATTGAATCGTTCGGCGATCGCCTTCTTGTCCCCCACTGGCTTGCTGTTGGTTACAAAGTTGATAGCCGCGTTCTCGAGCGTGAAAAACTTGAACTTCAATCGATTCTACTGAATTATCGAAAGGTTCGAGATGATCGTAGAAATCAGTGCGATCACTCGTTCCATTATTGGTTGCGTTGCTATTTCCAGCACTTATCCCATTATTTTCTTCATTCGCTTCAGGTTGGTGACAATAGGTATATTTTTGACCCTTTTTGATAAAAACACCTTGGGGTTTTTGAATCGAACGCGCGCTGGCAGCACCCTTATTGACATGAACTTCAAAACAAGGCTCGACATTATAAATTTGTACTAATGTATCTTCATTGCTGGGTTCGGGAGGAACGATAATATCTCCGGGTTCGATAACTCGCAGACTACAATATGTTGCACCTTGAGCGCGAGCGCTTTCCCATAATTCTAGAGCAGTTTCTTCCATTGTTTCTCCTGTACCTCGAGCGGTAAACGGTTGGTTATTCTCACAGGTGACGATCGCCGTTATATCCAATTCTCCCATCCTCCAGCGATCGAGAGTTAGAGCTTTGCAGTCACTTCCGCCACTGGTTTGACATTCTTGCAGGGGAGCTTTACAAGGATCGCTAGAACGGGAAATCTTTAACCATGATTCACCAGAATCTGAGGCAACGCTACAGTAATATTGGAAACCACGGCGCGATCGCTGTGCAATTTGTAACTGTTCAATTTCTCCAGATTTTTCTAAAGCATAAATTTCTCCAGTCATAGGGAGTTTAGCATTTGTTCTACCATATCCTTGTACTCGAATTCCTGTTACACAACCTGTTTTTTTTGTTGCTCTATTTAACCATCGAGCTATAGCAGAATATCCAACATTGAGCGTGCAAGGAAAATAGTAATGTGTCGTTAACTCGTTTCTTGTATCTGCTTGAATTTGCAATCCTAAAGAACGATTAGAGCGGTCGAAAAACTCGAGTTTTGCAAAGGTTCGTCCTGTTGCTGATAAAATGAGCGCATCTTGAATTTTGCGGATCAAGGAACCTCGGCGAACTGGACTTAGTTGTGTTCCGCGACGCATTGACAAATCGTTTGGTCCTACAATTTGGTCAATTTTGGCATGGTCGGGAATTTCAGCAAGACTACTCATCATTGGAAAAAATACCGATGTAGGGAGGATGAATACTGCTAAGAAATAGACAATATTCTTTGTTGATTTGCTTTGCTTTTTTTTTGGTTTCATTGAAGTTAGTCCTTGGGCTAGAGTTACATTTTCTTGAATTTTGTGCTTATTCGTTGCCAATCTCCTTTGTGGATAATGAGATAAGTTTGCATTGGTTAGTAATACGATCTTCTACTACAGCCCATGATGATGGAATAATCAAGTTTGTAATTATAGAGGATTCATAAAATTCGTGGCAGTTTATATTATTCATACCATACAAACCACAACGATTTTCTGTAAATTTACGCCATAATTTTTCAATTTGTTCTAGAGTTTCACAGGGAATAAGTTGTTCTTCTCCTTCTAATACTTCTCCATCATTATTTAGATCGGCGTTAACTCCAAATTCCCGCATTAGAATCATGTAGGTTATTTTTAAAGCACCTGTAGACTGTTCTTCAAACTTAGAATAATCATTTCCTTTAAATATACCAAAATTACCTTTTCTCAATTCGTCTTCAAGTTTTGGCAATCGATGTTCTTGAATAACATCTGCTAAAAATATTTCTGCTTGTGAAGCAGTTGCTGTTACAATCGCTCTTTCTCGATTTAAAGCCTTAAAGTTTTTTTGTTCTTCTGGAGATTTTCTCTGAATTCGATCTTCAAGATTCTTTAAAGAAACTAAAAATTGGTAATCAGCGAGGGCTTTGTCAATATTACCTTTTTGGCGATCGCGATCAGCTATTTCGAGATATTTTGGCAGTCTTGGTGCTAAAGATTTTACCAGTTCTGGGGTGGTCAGATTCAGTGCTGCATCTCGAATTAAGCGATACCTCTCTGTTTGTTGTTGTTGCTGATGTTGTAACCATGATAAGCCAACAGATAAGCTAACAAGACTTAAAAATGTGAATGTTAAGATAGCTCTTCTTCTTTTTTTCGCGTCTATTGCATTTTTACTTTCATCAATATAATCATTTTCTTCTTGAGTTAAATCTCCTAATTTTCCTAATTTTCTAAAAGCATTTTTTTCTCTTATATCCAAAACTTCCAAGAGCCGATAACCTCTTAAAAGTTCATCATTAGCTTGCTTAAGATTGTTACTTTTTTTAAATATTACCCATCTTTGAGTTGCTTCTTCCAACCATTTTTTGGTAATCATTTCTTTCTTGATTTCTTCAATATTGAGACCAAAGAGATCTAAGTATCCCAACAAACTTTCGTGAGCAACTTCAAGAGTTCCTCCTATTTGATTACTATTTCTATCAAAATCACTAATTAATATATTCTCGTCAACAAATATCTTAAGGATTTTGCTCGTTGAACTCTTTTTGAATTTATCTA